>CAZJNG010000300.1:0-3815 GCA_964547265.1 uncultured Candidatus Cloacimonadota bacterium
TGCTCCGGATGCAGGAGAGCTCGACAATATCCTCGCCGCCGAGGCGGTGGCACCGTTCGCAGACGTAATGTCCCCGTTCGCACCGCGTGGTGGTGGAAAGAGCTCACCACAATACATGCAACGGATCTCCTCGGGCTCGTCAAGGTATTCCAGGTCGCCTCCGCAGATCAGGCAGCCGGATTGGTGGGTCATCAGCTATGTGGTGGGAGAGGTGGGGGATAAGGGTTTGGGGAAAAGGTTGGAGATGTTTTTTCAGAAATATCTGATAATCACATGCATGAGCCAGTATATTCAGGATTTGGAATTATCCGTCTTTAATTTCAACGAACAATATATTAGTGACAATTTGAAAAAATTAAGAAATTTTGACTTAAATTATTGAAACGAATTACCGACCCCCCAAGAATGAATAAGTTAGCGGGAAAAAGTTATAATTTAACCTTTTCAAGCATACTACTATAAAGGACATGAAGAAAAAACGAGCGCTTTACATATCCAGTAATTTATTCCCGGTCAACTCGGGAGCTGCAATCTATGCTTACGGCAATATTTTACGGTTTTCAGAGTATTTCGATATCGATCTGGTATCCTTTGTCCAATCGGAAGACGTCAGTTCAGAGGAATATTATCAAGACCTGGTAAAAAAAATTAAATCTTTTTAGCCATCGCTATTTTATAAAAAATACTTTGAACTTATCTATTATGGTATCTTAAACAGATACTTTTTCCAAAAATATTCGAAAAATATGATAAGATCGATAAAAAATCTGGTTGCATCAACTGACTATTCCTATATAATTGTCGACGGATTCCTGATTTATTATCTCGTTTCTCTTTTAAGGCGGCAAAAACCCGGTTGTAGAATAATTCTCATCGAGCACAATATCGAATTCCAGAATCTCTCAGAAGAACTCTCATATGAAAAGAAATCAGGAAGAAAGCTATTCTTGAAACTCTGTGAAGCGGGCTCGAAAAAATTTGAAATAGCATCCTGGTTGAATACAGATAATATACTGTTCATTTCTGAAAAGGATAAATCATCGGCGAATAAAATACTGGCTGGTCGTAAGCGACTCAATGTTTTGGCTCCTTATTTTCCATTCCAACAGGTAAAGTCCACTGAAGACTTGGAGAGAAATTTCTATAACTTTCTAATACTTGGGAATATGTGGTGGTATCCGAATATTGAAGGGGCAAAGTGGTTTTTGGAAGATGTATTTCCGCAGATAACAAAACTAGATAACAGGTACCGAGTCTATATCGTGGGACGAAATCCAGCGGAATTAGCATCGCAGTATCAATCCGAGAGTATCATCTTTACGGGGAGTGTCTGTTCTGTCGATGAGTATATCCAGAGATGTGATGTCCTCGTTGTACCGAATTTTTCCGGAGGTGGACTAAAAATCAAGATATATGAAGGGATAAAAAAAGGGATTCCGGTATTCGCAAGACCCGAAAGCATCGTGGGGTATCCGGAAGAGATCTTCCCAGAATCGTTTTTAGCCTCTGATGCGACTGATTTCGCCAGAAAAATTGTGGAACTGAATCAAAACTCTGAATTAAAAAGGGAGTTCATTTTAAACTCCCAGAAAAAATTGGAAGAATTTGAAGATATCGAGTCGATTGTGAATGATCTGGGTTAAATTCCGATGAGGTATCGATTAAGAGCAATACCATCTCTCCATCGCGAAATGGCAGTTTATTTAATAAATTCGTCCTTGATTATCCCAAGTCCACTTAAAATGCCCCTGTAAAAGGATTTGATTTTCGCAATATCACGATGTCTTAATCCATAATTGAGGTTTAAAACCCAGAATTGGAATAAGAAGAAATAAAGGAAAAATACTGTTTTTTGAAGAAAATTCGCATTTTTTCGCATAAAAAAGAACCTGTTTCTTGTTAGAAAATATATTTTTTTTGCACTTTCAATTGAGGCTGATTCCTTGTGCCAGATTTTTGACTTTGGCACATAATAACTTTTTATGTCATGTTTTTTCCCTCTATAACAGAGATCATTTTCTTCCCAATACGCAAAAAATGAAGAATCAAGCAATCCGATAGTTTTTATGGTATTTTTTGTCATCAACATGCAGGATCCCTCAACATAATCCACTAACCTCGGACAATCGAATTGTCCCGTATCCATTTGATTATAGCCGATGTGGTGTGGTTTTGCTCTCCAAATATCCAAAATACCTCCTGCAAAATTTATTATATCGTGTCTTCCGTTATAATCGTAATAATACGTTTTTGGCCCGAAAAATCCACAATCCGGATTTTTTTCGGCTGCAATTTTTAATTCTGTCAAAAAATCACCATCGACTACTGTGTCGTTATTGAGAAGCAAAACATGTGCCACATCGAGGTTTCTCAATGCAAATCTGATGCCTATGTTGTTACCTTCAGCAAAACCGTAATTTTTATTGTTTTTTATGAGTATTAAGCGCCTATTTGAAGGAAATGTGCAATAAAAATCCTTATTGAAAACTCCATTTTCACTTTCCGCCTTATCGAGTTCGAATATCTCTATAGGTTTATTTGTTGAATCGTAACGGAAAAATGGAGACTGAACAGGGCATTTATTATGGCAATATTTCCTTAGATTTGCTATGGATTGATCTTTTGAGCCATTATCAATGATAATTACAGAATAATTTAGATATTTGATTCGAAATAAAGATTCAAGACATTCGATAGTGTCTTTCCATCCATTCCAGTTTAACAAAATTATCGCGATGTGTGGTTTCATTTGTATGGTAAGATATGAACATCCATGAGATAGAATAGTTACTCCCCTTGTTTCATCAATAGAAAATCAACTGATAAAGTGGTATTCACTAGAGCCTATTTTTCTCAATATCTGCGAATACATGGAGGGAAAAAGCATTGAAAGGAACAATCCTGATATCATTCTATAATTTATGGGATTCAATTTCAATGCTTTTAACACGTATTTTCGAAATCTTTTTTGTTCTCCGCACAAAAAATAGAGATTTCCAATAATAAAATAATGTCTGGCCAGTATTGTTTTACTGCAAAAATCCCTAGAATTTTTCTCTAATATCCGTTTTCGTGCAAAAATTTCTTTTTCGAGAGACTGGTAGTTCACGCTCCCCGGAGTATAATGCGATATCACCATTGGTTCGTCAATAATCTCAAAATTGTAACGCTTTGCAATTCTTATCCAAAGATCCCAATCTTCAAGACAGGGAAGATTCTCGTCAAACAGGCCGACTTTTTGGAAGCAATCTTTTCTTGCAATGACTGTCGGTGTACCAACGAAATTATCTTGAAGTAACTGAAGCAGTATATCTCCTTTTTTTTGACTGACATTTCTGGAGGGAATGTATGTCTTTATATCTCCTTCAACTCTCCAAAATCCGGTATACACAACACCAATTTCCGGTGGAGATTCTCTTATTAGATTCATCTGTTTCGATAATTTGTTTGGTGCCCATTCGTCATCACTGTCCTGGAAGGCAATATACTCATATTTTGCTTCCTTTATTCCTGTATTTCGAGCAGCACCGGCACCTTTGTTCTCGTCATGGCGGAGGTACCTGATCCTGTTATCGGTATAATTCGACACGATATCTTCGGTATTGTCGCTGGAATTATCATCGACTATAATCAATTCAAAGTCGATATAGGTCTGATTTAAAACCGATTGAATTGCCCGGTCTAAAATTGCCGCTCTATTGAACGTTGGGATAATAATGCTGACCTTATCTTTATGAGTTGCGGGACTCATTATTGAACACTCTTAAGGAACTTAGAATATTATTTTCAATTCTCTTTTTCTCTTTATATTAGTA
>CAZJNG010000301.1:0-3043 GCA_964547265.1 uncultured Candidatus Cloacimonadota bacterium
GGTCTTTTTAAAATACCTAAAGCCTCTTGAAAAGAAAAATCAATCAGAACAACTTAATTGTCTGTCATTAATGAAGAAACTCGGTAATAATAAAGAGCTTTTTAATGAAGTTTGTGAAATAGCTCTAAATACTTTCCCTGAATATTTGGAAAGACTTAAAAAAGCTATTAATTCAAGTAATTACACAGAGATAAAATCTATTGCTCACCTTATCAAAGGTTCTGCCTTAAATATTGATTTTATGTCCTTTGCGAGTATCTCAGGTAATATTGAAAAGCTGGCAAAAACAGAAAACTTAACAGAAATTGAAATAGAATTTTCCAAATTGACAGAAGAGTGGGCATGTGTGGAAGTGAATATAAAAAAAAAATGTAAAGACTATACATTGTAAGATAGATTATTTCAACAGAATTACATTAAGTAAAATAAAGAGAATACACATAGAGTGTTAGTTTTTACAAAATTAAATAAGGAGAATGAATGACTTTTTTTGATTAAGACAGATAGATTAAGAATAACTCAATTAGATGAAAGTATGGCAGAAGATATTCACTTAAATTCTTTAGATCAAGATAACAGGCGTTTTGTGCCTGATGAAGTTTTTGAGACAGTTGAGGAAGCTCATACCGTGATAAAATTTCTGTTTAAAAGGGACCCTTTGTATATGCAATAATCTTAAATGCATGAGACAATATTCGTTATGTACAAGCTTCACACTGAGAAATTGGCTATCATAAGAAATTATTAAAATATCAATTGACAAGTTTTTGATGTTTTTATAATTAATTATTAAGGAGTAAATTATTATGATTAAAAAGACTATTTTGTTTTATTTTTTTATGTGTTTAGTTCGAGTGTTAATTTCTCAGGGGATAGAAATTCCGAATATAGATTTGTCTTTATTGATAACTCACAGCAGTGAAACTCCCTCCGGGTCGATTCACTTAAGGGCTTTATTTGATGTAACATATTCTGATTATCTAAATAACCTAGACATTGTAAGCATTAGAAATGGTCAGCAGTTCCATTCAGGTTTTAACTCAAATAATACTTCTGAAATGAAAGCTGTTACTGCCTTTCCTGATATGCAAGTTTTTTCTTTAGGTTTAAGATATGAGACCGATTTCTTTAGTTTTCTAAGTCCTGTACAAGTACCTTCAGGCTTGGTTTCTCAGGAGATTTATTATATAAGATCAGGATTAAATGATGTTGGAGAGATTGATCAAGTGTTAGATTTAAAAGATCAATATTTTCTCTTAGAGCAAGATCATGAAAATCTTTATAACTGTCCAAAATCTTTATGGATTGCTTTAGAAAATGTATCAGGTTCTTACCCTAACTCTGTTTCTTTTGTAAATTATTACATATATGGTGTAATCTTGATTAATCCTGAGCAACTTCAAAATATTGATTTAAATGACATAGATTTTGAAAACTTTAATTTTGAGCAATTTGGTGATTTAACAGCATTTGTTATGGTTAGAGCAAGTATTCCGGTTTTATTAAGTTCCGGCTTATATAAGGTCCCTTTATCTACATTTACTAATCCGGAAAATATTAATTTAAGTGATTTTACTCCAATTTCAAGTATTGCAAACGAGGTTAATCAGGGTAAATTAATGTTAGGTTTGGATTTTTCTGTGTTAGCCGAAAATGAAGATTTTGGAGACTGGCCAAATATAAGTAGTTCAATTTTGAGTGTTCCATTCATAATTAAATTAGAAAATATTTTAAATCCAAGTTTTTCTTATGATTATGGTTCTCCTGTGTTATTATATTGTAATCCATACAGAATTAGTAATCAACCAAATTCGATTCCTGATATATCATATAATTATATTTCGCCAAATTTAATTGAAGTAAATTATTCAGATATTGATAGTCATTATCCTGTTATTGCAGAATACAGAAGTGACAATCTGACGGTGGATGCTTATAGCTTAGATTATGATTTTACTCAGAATGCGACTTTTATAATTTCATCTGCAACTAGCTTAAATCAACAAGCAAGTATTGTGTTTTCTGACGACAGTTTAAATTTCAGGATTTTAGAGTTTAATCCAAGCAATTTGAATGACAATGTTTTAGATCTTGAGACAGGTCTTAGAGTTTATCCAAATCCATATCATTCTTCAAGAGGAGATTTGAATGTTAGTTTTAATAAAGCATTAATGAGAGAAATCCAACTTACTATATATAATATCAGAGGTCAAAAGGTTTTTCATCATAATTATAATAATGAAAATGAGATAAAATTAAAATCCGGTAGTATAAATAATTTAAGCTCAGGTATTTATTTTTTAAAGATAAGTCATGAAAATAAGTTCATTACCAAAAAATTAATGATTTTAAAAGAGTAAGATCACTTTCCTTTTCTTCCCGGTCTGAACATTTGAGTGAGTCTGAGCATAGGTTCATTATTTGGTATATTTGAAAAATACCCTGCATTTACAGATTGAATACTTTCTATTGTGTAAAAAGCTTTTGGGTTGTTTTGATTGATGAGATTAATTACGCTATTAAGCTCTGTTCTATTAACAATAATAAAAAGTACTTTTACTTCACCATATTTCCCGTGAGCATTGACTGTAGTAAGTCCAATTTTATTGTCGCGAAGAACTTTTTCAAGGTTTTCACTGCTTTTATTTAAAATAGCTCGTATAAGGACTTTTCCTAGTGAGAGTTTGCTTTCAATGGTAATTCCAACATAAGTACCCAGAGCATAACCTAAAGCATAAGCAATGTAAGCAGTAATATTTGTTACATCGGTAATTATCTGTTTAGCCACCATAATCCAAATAAATACTTCGAAAAAGCCTATTATTGGTGCTAATTTTTTATGTCCTTTGGAGAGGAGAATGATTCTGAGAGTTCCCAGTGATACATCAGCAACTCTTGCTAAGATAATTAAAATCGGAAAGATGATATATTGAAAATAAATGGTTTCGGTCATGATAAATCCTTTATAAATTTTTTATAAAATTGTTGACTTCGCTAAGGGCTTGTTTGAAATCAAGCGGATCAGCGTAGTATGTTTTTTGGT
>CAZJNG010000301.1:3053-3809 GCA_964547265.1 uncultured Candidatus Cloacimonadota bacterium
TTAGCTTTGCTATACCAAGCTGCAAGCCTGCAACAAAGGATGATTAGTTTTTCCGGCGGAATTTGTTTTTTATAATTTCTCAGTACTACATGAGTGCCATGGAAAACTCTTGTATGAAACCACCAGTCATCACCTTTGGCTGTTTTGCAGGTAAGAAGGTCATTTTCTTTGCTTGAACGACCTATTAGTATATCCCAATCTTCATTAATTGTAAGTTTTCTGAATAGGCTTTTCTCTCCGTTATTATATGTTGAATGAGATAATATTTTTTGATTTTTTATAAGTTCTTGTTTTTCTTTTAGTTCGATATAATCATTAATTTCTTCAATCTCTTTATATAGTTCAGTAAGGTTAAGAACCTCTTCTTGAGTAGAGTTTAAATTTTGTTGAATAATTTTCTGTCCTTTAAGTGCTTTTTTGTATTTCTTTACATAGTAGTCAATATTTTTTTGTGGGTTAAGCTTTTCATTGAGGGGGATTTCAATTTCAGGAAAAATACCGTCAAGAGAGTTGCTGTTATCAAAATAGTTAGTAAGAGTTATACTTTTCATGCCCGGTTTTATCTGAGTAAAGGAAGCTTTTAGCAACTCAACGAAATGATGCCAAATATCAATATTTAGTGCTGAATTAAGCTCATCAGTTTGTTTTTGTCTTTTTTTAATTTGTTTTGATAGTTCTTTATTGATAGTTTTAAGTATTGAATTTTTAAGAGAGTTAATTTTTGCTGAGATAATTTTTTCATCAAAAAAGTTCGAG
>CAZJNG010000302.1:0-3763 GCA_964547265.1 uncultured Candidatus Cloacimonadota bacterium
ATTTTATTCTTATTTATGAATGGTTTAACTGATAAAATTTCATTTGTTCTTTGACGCTCATCATTCAAGCTCATAAATGTGTCTCTTGTCTTTAATCTAACTGTTAAACTCGTTAAAATAAAGCCTCAAAAAAAATCACTTGACAGAAAACAATCCTCAAAGTAAAGTTAAATCAAAAATATTGGGAGCTAATTTAAACTTATGAATCACACATTGTCGCGTTCAATTTCAGTTCTATTTTGGATAAGCAACATAGAAACTGCTTAAAACATTATCTTAAATAGTTTGCCATAATTTAATTTTTATAAGGATTGTTATGATAAAAGAAATAGAAGATTTATTAAATGATAGTATTATGAATACGATTGCGAGATGTTACAATAGCACAAGAGATCAATTAAAATTACTTGGTGGTTTTGAAAGCCATGTTTTTGAATTTACAAAAGAGAATAAAGACTATATTTTAAAGATTACTCATACAATTAGAAGAATTAAAAAATTACTTACTTGGAGAACTTGAGTTTGTAAACCATCTATATAATAAAAAAGTCAATGTTCAAAAACCAATAAAATCAGTTAATGGACGATTCGTAGAAGAAATAAAAGCTGAAAAAGGTTCTTTCTTGGCTTATGCTTTTGAAAAAGTTCCAGGTGATTCCATCAATAATAATGAATTTGACGGGGAAAAACTGTTCAAATGGGGAGAGTTACTGGCAACTATCAATCTACACTCAAAAGATTTTGAGCCGTCTGATATTATCTATAAGAGAATGCATTGGCTAGATGCTTTAAAATCCTATTTTGATCAGTTTGTACCAGAAAATGAAGAAGATGTTAGAGATAAAACTTATAAACTAATGAATAAAATTGATCAAATTCCAAAAACTGGAGAAAATTTTGGTTTAACTCATTCAGATTTGGGTCATAATAATATTATATATCATGAAGGTAATCTAGTCGCAATTGATTTTGATGAATGTGATTATCAATATTTTGGTTATGAAATCGCAAAAGCTTTATATTGTTCGATACGATTTTTGAAATGCTTAGGTATGGAAGAGAAAGAGTTTATTAAATATTTTAAAGTTTATTTTCTTGGTGGATATAAATCAATAAAAAGTATTTCAGATAGTTGTTTGAAAAATATTCCTGATTTTCTTAGAATAAACAATTGTATTCTATATGCAGCAGCATGTCAATATTTCGGGACTGAAAATCCAGCTGAAAGAGGTAAAGTAATTCTTGATTTTTGAAGAAAAATGATACTCGAAGATGATTGGGCTAATATTGATTTGACATAGCATAATAAATTATTTGGAGAAATATAATGAACAACGAAATTACAAAGCTAGAAGACCTACAAATTCAAGATAAAATCTTTACAATTCGTGGTGTACAAGTTATGCTTGATCGTGATTTGGCTGAACTTTATGAAGTTGAAACTAAAGTTTTGAATCAAGCTGTTAAAAGAAATATTAATAGATTTCCATTTAGCTTTAGATTTCAATTAACAGACCAGGAAAAATTAGAACTGGTCACAAATTGTGACCACCTTCAAAGCTTAAAATTTTCTTCTTCTGCACCTTTTGTTTTTACAGAACAAGGTGTAGCAATGTTGTCCGCTGTACTAAGGAGTGAAATTGCTGTAAATATAAGTATTCAAATTATCCATGCTTTTATCCAAATGAGAAAATTTATAACTAACAATGCCTTAATTTTTCAAAGAATGGATAAGTTAGAAGCAAAACAACTGATAACGGATCAAAAACTTGAAGCAGTATTTAAAGCCATTGAATCTAAAGATACGAAACCCAAACAAGGAATCTTTTATAACGGTCAAATTTTTGATGCCTATATTTTTGTATCAGATTTAATCAAACAGGCTAAAAAGTCTATAATTCTAATTGGTAATTATATAGATGAAACGGTTTTAACTCTTCTTACCAAAAGAGATAAAAATTGCTCTGTAGTTATTTATACCCAAAAGATTACAGACAAGCTGAAACTTGATTTGAAAAAGCATAATTCACAATATCCGGAAGTCACAATTAAAGAGTTTAAATTTTCTCATGATCGCTTTTTGATATTGGATAATGAAGAAATTTATCATATTGGAGCTTCTTTAAAAGACTTAGGAAATAAAATATTTGCATTCTCTAAAATGGATAAAGAGATTTTAAAGATTTTGGAAATGTTGGATTGAATTAATTAAATAGGGTGGCAAACTACTAAAGATAACATAGGCTATATTCCATTAAAACGGCACATAGCCTCAACCGTTAGAGATAATTTAACAATTGAATAATTTAATAATATAGTTTTTTAAAAAAAGTAAGGTCGTAATATTATGAAATGTTATGAAATCAAAAATTGTATTTTCAGTGGAACTAATCATTGTGATTCAAAATGTCCTCCGCATAAATTACAATTAGGGTGTTGGGAGTATTACCGGGTAAGTTTTTATAAATCAATGCCAGATAATAAAGAAAAATTAGGAAGGAGACAAGTTATGTTAGATAATTGTCCAAATTGTGTGGTTTATTCAAGTCATAAAAAAGATATTGACATAATTCTTAATGGCTTAAAAAATCAATTTTCATTAAAAATATAATTTTGAACTATAGGAGGTCGAAATGCAGTTTCCAAAAGCATCAATAAATGAAAAAGAATTAATTGAAATTGTTAAAAGCTTTAAAATAAAAGAAGTTTATCTGTTTGGCTCAATACTAAGAGAAGATTTTTCAGAAAGTAGCGATATTGACATCTTAATAGTTTTTCAAGAAAATTCAAATTATTCATTATTTGAATTTATGGATTTAAAAGAAAAGCTGGAATTATGCTTAAATAGAAGAGTTGATCTGGTTGAAAAAGCTGGAATTACCAATTCATACAGAAGGAAAGAGATATTATCAACAGCAAGGAGAATTTATGCTGCCTAGTGATAAAGATAAAGCTTAATTTATGGGATATTAGAGAAGCTTGTAAAGATATTTTAAATTTTATTGATGGAGTAAGTTTTCATGATTTTTCAAATAATAAAATGGTACGATATGCAGTTGAAAGACAAATTTTAGTTATTGGTGAGGCTGCAAATCATCTATCAGAAGAATTTATAAATGATTCAAAAGATATCCCTTGGAGAAAAATCATTGGCATGAGGAATAACATTGCCCAAGAATATGGAGAAGTTTTAGTCGAAAGAATCTGGATTACAGCTAATGATCATATTGAAGAGTTATTAAAGAATATTGATAGGTTTTTGGATGATTGAAACTATCTCTAACACAGGCTATATGCCATTAAAACGGCACATAGCCTAGAATCGTTTGCTTACATTAGGACTAGATTTCAGATAATGTGGAATACAAGCTATTCCTGAGCAAGAAAACTTAAACACCGTTTATTAATGGAAAGCAATAAAAGGAAGTGAAAGAAATTGTGAAAGTCAAGTTAACTGTTTTAGAAAGCAAGTGTAGAGGAAAGTGTCATAATGTAGGTGATATTTACGAAGTAACAGATATTTGTCCTCCAATATGTCATGAATTATGGCAGAATATTTATCCTAGTGTCTATACATTGTTAAATAATGGTGATTTAGATTATGGGAGCACTAAGGTAAAGAAATTTGAAATGAGATGTCCAGATAATGGGAGAGTTTTAATACTTGGCGAAATAGTTGATGACAAATAAGTACTAACTAATAATCATAGAAAATATTTAAAAATAAAATAGATTTTGGTAGGGTCAATCTCTGGGGGAGCAC
>CAZJNG010000303.1:0-3762 GCA_964547265.1 uncultured Candidatus Cloacimonadota bacterium
AGCAGTATGGTCGCATCACCGGATGTATTAACGTTTAAAGATGATCTTTTTATAGATGTACAAAGTCATATTGTAAAAAAGAAAGGTAATTTAGTTAGTTTAACGCCTAATGAGTTTAAAATTCTAACAACTCTCGCTCAAAGTCCTCGTAAGGTATTCAACAGAAGCCAGCTGTTAAACATAGCTTTAGGTTATGATTTTGAAGGGTATGACCGTACTGTAGATACACATATTAAAAATTTACGCCAAAAAATTGAGGACGATGTGAAAGAACCGCGATATATAGTAACAGTGTATGGGGTAGGATATAAGTTTGAAGACGAATAAAATGATAAAAGTAAGAAAAGAGCTGGGTAAATATTTTATACTTGTATCGGTATTTTCCATTGCTTTTATACTAATCATCTCAAATATCAGTATTACTCATTTCTTTTCAGACTATATAAAAGAAATGAGAGCTAAAAACGATTACAAAATTGTTCAATATGTAGAGCGGTTTTATAGTGACGGTAACGGCATGGGCTACCAATCTCTAATGAATATTATGCATTATGCTTTCAGTGAGTCTGTTACAATACGTATCAGAGATAATAATAATAATATGTTGTGGTCAAGTGGTACACCGGAAACTATGCATGACATGTTCGAGTTGAATACACAGGATGACAACAGCCTTCAATATCAAGGCTACCCCTTCAATTACAACGGAGAAAGGATCGGAACGATTGAAGTAGGACGACCTAAAAGCCTCATATCTTCTTTAGAAGAGCGGGATTTTTTACTAACAATTAATGGGATTTTTATAATAGCATTCATATTTTCGGTCATAATTGCCGTTTTATTAAGTTTACGCACTTCGTTAAAGTTTCTGAAACCCATATATCAGATCAAGGAAAATGCAAAACTGATCGAAGACGGTAAATATAAAAAACTTATTGATATAAGTACCAATACCTATGAATTGCATGATCTTTCGGTATCGATAAAAAAATTGGCTGAGAGACTGGATTACCAGGAAGAATTAAGAAGAAGAATGACAACGGATATAGCTCATGAACTTAGAACTCCCCTTGCTACTTTGCAAAGTCATGTGGAAGCTCTTATGGACGGCGTATGGAAACCGAATTCTGAAAAATTTTCCATAATACATAATGAAATTATAAGGCTGACAAAATTGATTAAAGAGCTGTCGGATTTATCGGTTATTGAAAGCGACGAAATTAAGCTTGAAAAAAACTTTGTTGATCTGTCAAACATTATAAATGATATCACAGAGAGTTTTGAACCGCTATTTGTAAGCAAAAATATTACACTTAAAAAAGATGTACAACAAGATGTTTTAATATATGGTGACATAGACAGATTAAGTAGAATTTTTACAAATATATTATCTAATGCATTTAAATATACAAATGAATACGGAAATGTTTGTATCGAATTGAAAGATTCAGATGATGTAATTCGATTATTGGTTGAAGATACAGGCATAGGCATTCCAAAACAAGATATAAAACATGTGTTCGAAAGATTTTATAGAAGCGATTTGTCCAGGAGTCGAAAAACGGGAGGAACCGGAATCGGGCTTACCATATCGAAAGCTCTTATAGAGGCTCACAATGGTAAGATTGAAGTTAAAAGTGAGGAAGGAAAGGGTACGAAAGTATATATATACTTTAAAAAATCTTCATAACGTCTTCATACAATCTTTATAACATCATCACAATTAAATTGAATAATAACAGAGTAACATGTAATTCGTTAAATAATAAAATTTTGTAAAGATAATTTACCAAATGCAAATTGCCATTTGTTAACATCCTGTCGTTTTTCGCATAAATATTGATTTTCATTTATAAATTTTGAAATTACAGTTCAATGATTGCAAGTATAATCACCTTTATTAATTTCATAAAAGTTTAAAGATTTCTACATTAAAACTTCACAACTATTGTATATAATATAATTAATTATTACTTAATCTATAGGAATTATATACTTTATATAATACTTATTTAAATAATAATTAACATCAATTGAAAGGGGTTTTTCAAAATGAATTGTCATGAAAACCGAGATAACAACAAAAAGCATATGTTCCACATGTTGCTTATAGTTTTGTGCTGTGCGCTACCTATAATAGTAATTATGGCAATACCGTATATGAATATCAATAGTGCGGCCATAAAAAATATTTTGCCTTTTGCAGCACTATTGCTTTGTCCTTTAATGCATCTTTTAATGATACCTCTCATGTTTAAAATGGGCAAAAACAAAAGAAAAAAAGACGAATTTTAGATGTAGCCGTATTGGTTATTCTTATTACCGCACCCCTTGGAGCAATAGGTATAGATATCACTTATCAGAAAGTACTTATAAAGGGGAGCGGTTAATTGACGAACAACATAACAAAAAATTTAACCGGGTTTAATTGTTATGATATAATATGAAAATATTATTAATGTTATATATAGGCGTATACTAAAAGGTGGACGGTTATAAACAGAGAGGAATAATCTTATGCGTTTATCTAGAAAAAGTGAATATGCTCTCCTTGCGTTAGTTGAGTTATCCAGGAGTTATACGAGGATAATTTGAAAATAATTGACATAAGTAGAACTTGTAATATTCCCAAAAAGTACCTCGAACAAATATTAATACAATTAAAAGGTGCCGGTTATGTAAGAAGTATACGTGGTTCTTCCGGAGGATATAGATTGGCTAAAAATCCGGCAGACATAAACTTGGCTGAGATTATCAGACTAATTGACGGTGCGTTGGCACCGGTCGGATCTGCAAGCATATATTTTTTTGAACATACTCCTATCGAATATAACTCAAAATTGCTTAATATAATGAAAGATATCCGCGGCTATGCGGCTAAATTATTAGAATCTACAACATTTCAAGATCTGATATAATTTTTAATAAAAAATATGGAAAAAATATGTTGATTTTTTTATCCTCAATGTATACTATATATATAGACAATATAGAATAAGTATACTAAGTCATAAAGGAGGATTCACTAAAATGTTAGAATTAAGTATACATACTTGTATTATCATTATTTTATTGGCTTGCGTAGTCGAATATATCGATTCGACAGTTGGGATGGGGTACGGTACAACATTAACTCCAGTATTACTTATGATGGGTTTTGATCCGATACAGATAGTACCTGCGATTCTTATCACCGAATTGTTTACCGGCGTTGCAGCCGGAATTATGCACTCTATAGCAGGAAATGTCGACTTTAGTATAAAAACTATTAATCCGATTAAAATAGCTAAAAGTTTTACAAAATACGGACTGAAGGAATCACTAAAAAAGGGAATTTCACAACATTTGAAAATGGCACTGTTAATTGGTGTTTTTAGTATCATTGGAGCTGTTTTTGGTGTAATATTCTCAATAAAACTACCGGAATTTTATTTGAAGTTATATATTGGTTTATTAATCGTAACAATTGGAATATATATTATAATTACATATAAAAGAAAATTTAAATTTACATGGTTAAAACTAATGGTAATATCATTAATTGCATCGTTTAACAAAGGAGTAAGTGGAGGTGGGTATGGTCCTGTAGTTACAGGCGGACAGATTTTAGCAGGTGTTAACGGCAAGAATGCAGTGGCGATAACTTCTGTGGCCGAAGCATTAACATGTGCCATAGGTATAGGTACTTATTATATTACAGGAACGGCAATTAATTGGGGATTGGTGCCGTATTTATTAATAGGCGGTATGTTATCCATACCA
>CAZJNG010000304.1:0-3759 GCA_964547265.1 uncultured Candidatus Cloacimonadota bacterium
TTTAAGCTTGAAACAATAAATTTTAAGGCAGCGTAATCAGTTGTTAGAGGACACATGACAACGCTTTTACCTGCAAAAGCAACTAAGGCTACTCTGTCACCTTTTAATTCATCAAGAAAAAGATTAATGTGTGTTTTTGCTCGTTCCAGACGAGTGGGCAAAATATCATTAGCTTCCATGCTTTTTGAAACATCAATCACAAAGACGATATCTTGTCCGTGTTGGTCAACGATTCTGATTTCTTTATCCCATTGAGGTCGGGCTAAGGCAATCACAATAAACGCAAAAGCTAAAATGATTAAAAAGGTTCTCAAATTATAGTAAAATCCGGAAAAAGCAGAGTTATGAAAGTTAAACAAAGTTTCATCGCAAAACTTCATTAACTGCTTATATCTGATTTTATTTACAAAGAATAACACGACAAAAAAAACAGGAATCAATAATAATAAAAGTAAAATTTTTGGATTTGCCCAATTCATTATAAATACTCCTTAAGGCAAGTTTATTCTAAAGACAGTTTTGAAAATAATAATTAAAAATAGTAGAGCTAAAGCTATCCATAAAAAGATATAGAATAACTCTTTATGTTCGAAATACACATTTGCTTTTATTTCAGTAGTTTCAAGTCTGTCTATTTCGCTTAAGATATTATCCAGTTGTTGCGTATTAAATGCAGTGGCAGCTTTACCGGTACCTGTAAGTTCAGCCAGTTTATTGAGCATGTCTATATCAATATTGAAAGTATGTTTGACATATCTTAACCCATAAATAGGATGCTGAACAGGAAAGTCAACAGGTCCTTGTGAAGCAACAGCAACGGGATAGATTTTTATATTATAAAGTGTAGCGATTTCAGCAGCAGTTACGGGGTCAATTTCTCCTGCGTTATTTTCTCCATCGGTAAGTAGGATTATTACCTTTGATTTTGCAGGAGAGTCTTTTAGTCTAAGTGTTGAAATAGCTAAGCCGTTACCTATAGCAGTTCCACTTTGTTCCTCGTCAACCCTCATATTAGAAACAACTGTATTTAAGACATTATAATCAGAGGTTAATGGAGATAAAGTATAAGCATAAGTTGCAAAGCTTACGACTCCAATACGGTCATTTTCTCTTTTATTTATAAAATCAATAGCAACTTTTTTGGCTGCTTCCATTCTGTTTACAGGTTGATAGTCAACTGCTTTCATACTACCTGACACATCAATACAGAGAATAATATCTATACCATGGGTAGTATGTTCTCTTTTTTCCAGAGACAATCTAGGTCTTGCTAAAGCAATCACTAAGAGTATAATTATCAAACTTTTACAAACAATTGGCATGTATGCTAAAATGCTGTTTCTTGTCTGTACTTTTTTAAGTAAATTGATATTTGAAAACTTTATCTTTGGGCTTAATCTTTTTAGGAAAAATAACTCAAACCACACTAAAAAAGGTACAATGAATAACAATAATAAAAACAAGGGTCTTGCAAAATTAAACATTTCCCTCTCCCCCATTTTTTGTTGTACTATTATTCTTTTTTTCAACTGAACCTTTCTCTTCAGTTTTAAAAGACAGGATATATGATTCTACCCAGTTGATGTCTTTTATAGCCTCTTCTGTCGAAATACTATATTTTGCAAATTTTACCTTATCCATAAAGTTTAAAATCTTTAAGATTTCTTTATAATTGCTTTCCAGCAGTAAAGGGGATTCAAATATCGCTTTATCCTCAGAATCTGTTTCTTTGATATAATTAGTATAATTTTTATTAAAATAGTTCTTTAATTCTGTTGTTGTCATTTCTAAGGCTTTTATTCTAAACTGATGTTCGATAAAGTATCTTAAAACATGAGATAAATCAAAGTAAAAATTCAAAAAATCACAGGAATTGATGTAATTCTTCATTTTGAGTTGTTCAAGCAATTCTACAGCTTTCATCCATGCAGGTCGATTATCAACAAAAACAGGTTTTATTTCTTCTTTATTTTTAAGTTTTTTAATTACTTTTATCAGAAAATATAACACAACACCAATGATAGTTAAGATGATAGCAGGAAATAGATAATCAAAGAATTTAAGTTTATAACTACTTGGTGCAAAAATATCTACCAGACTAGTATCTGCATGACTCAGAGAAGTTTTAACATTAAAGTTAAATGACTCTAAGTATAGAGTATCATAAACAGCTTTAGACTCCACAAATCTCATCAAGTATAAAGGCAGTTTTTCAACTGATACAAAACCGGTGTCAAATGGTGCAATTCTAAGTAAATAATGCCAGGGTTTATCTTTTATTTGCCTGACATCATAAACCTCAATTTGTTGATTTTTTTGTTCATGGTCAAAGAAAATATTCTCCGGTTTATATTCTTCAAGATTAAGTTCGAGTTGTATAACCTGACCGATATAGAGACTATCAGGAACACTACTTACGGGTAGTACTTTTGCATACAAATTAATATAGCTAAGTGAAATTAAAACAAGCATTTTAAAGCAATTTAAAATATATCTTTGAAAATTATACATTTATCGTCTTTTCCTTTGAATCCTGAGTTTAAAGAATTTTATCAAATCATAAACATAAGGTTTGTTTGTATAAACATTGAGTAAATCAACATTCATTTTCTTAAATTTATCAGTGATAGATTTTTCTCTTTCAGCGATTAACTGATTATATTTTTCACGAATAGATTTATTCATGGTATTGACAATTAAAGTTTGTCCAGTTTCAGGGCATTGCATATTAATGATACCTGCTTTAGGGAGTTGTAATTCTGCCGGGTCATTTACTTTTATGGCAACTACATCATGTTTTTTAGATAATATTTCTAAGCTATGTTCATAGTTTTCAGTGATGAAATCCGAAATGATAAATATTATTGATTTCTTTTTGCAAATTGACCATAAAAATTTTAGGGCATTTTCCAGATTGGTAGTTTTATTTTGCGAACGATAGTAAAGTATATCTCTGAGTATTTTAAGAGCATACTTTTTACCTTTTCGAGGTGGAGAGTATTGTTCTATTTCATCTGCAAAGAGTAACAATCCTACTTTGTCATTATTTGATAAAGCCGAAAAAGAAAGCAAGGCTGTAAGCTCTGTAATCAAATCATTCTTTAGCATAGACTGTGTTCCAAAGACTGTTGAAGAACTGCCGTCAACTAAAAAAATAACATTAAGTTCTCTTGTTTCATTAAATTTCTTTATATATGGATGTCCATATCGAGCAGTAACATTCCAGTCAATTTCTTTAAAACTATCACCCATTTGATATTCACGAACTTCTGCAAACTCAAGTCCATGTCCCTTAAACATAGAATGATACTCACCCGAAAAAACCTCATTTACCAATTTCTTGGTTGAAATCTCTATCTTACGAATTTTCTTAAGTATTTCAGAAGTTTCCATTATCTTTTATGGTACCTCTATTTCATCAAAAATTATATTGATGATATCATCTGTAGTTTTTTGTTCAGCTTCAGCCTCGTAGGTCAGGATAATTCTATGTCTGAGTACATCCTTGCCTATTGCTTTGATATCATCAGGAATCACATAAGCTCTATGCTGTAAGAAGGCGTGAGCCTTAGCCGCTCTAGCGAGGTACAAAGTTGCACGAGGAGAAGCACCACAATCAATAAGAGGTTTAATTAGATGGAGATTTCTGAATTTCTCAGGTTCGCGAGTAGCAAAAACTAAATCTAAAATATATTCTTTAATCTTTTCTTCCATAAAGATATCTTTAACAGTTTCTCTCATTTCAAAGACTTTTTCAGG
>CAZJNG010000305.1:0-3731 GCA_964547265.1 uncultured Candidatus Cloacimonadota bacterium
AAACTTAAAAGATTACGAAGTCCTTTATTAATTGTATGCCCTGACGAGCCGTCAGAGTTCCAATGTTTAGCCCTAACGAGCCGTCAGGGTTCCAATGTTTAGCCCTGACGAGCCGTCAGGGTTCCGGTTTTGGCATTTTTGGACAGGCTCTTAAAAAAGGCTGTCTCAATATTTAGGATTTTAATCAGAATAGAAACCGGACGGCTCTTCCGGTCATGTAGATATAATAGAACACTGCAGTCTTTTCATTTGTTATAAATCATACAATTAGCTTTACTTGTAATTAAATAGACTGCCGAGACGAGCTGTTTCAGAACCAACTGCAAAGGTTTTTTATAGTGACAAAGTATATTAGAAAGTCTGGTTTTATGTTGTAAGAAGTCCTTTTAGTATAGAAATTATTGTGCTAGGGAACTTCATGATATATATACAAAATGAGTTTCTTGTAAAGCAGAGATTTTTTTTGACTAGAACATAAAAAGTTTTCTTTCAAATTATCATCTGAAAAAAATCTTTTCAAACAATTTATACCCTGATAAAAAAATGTATTGACTTTAATCATAAAGAAAAAAAAATATCTCTAGAAGGAATTATGAATATAAGTAAACTAACAATATTTGTAGCGTTAATGACTGCATTTTCTCTGATTTTATTTTTTATTGAGTTTATGTTGCCGAAACCTATGCCCTTTATGAAATTAGGTTTGTCAAACATTGTAATA
Organism: uncultured Candidatus Cloacimonadota bacterium; assembly: GCA_964547265.1. Taxonomy (GTDB): domain Bacteria; phylum Cloacimonadota; class Cloacimonadia; order Cloacimonadales; family WRIO01; genus JALNXV01. The sequence continues at coordinate 722 of CAZJNG010000305.1, forward strand.
ATTGCAATGATTATCTCTACTTTACATAAAGAAGCATTTATTGTTTCCATATTAAAGGCTGTAATTGGAGGCTTTTTATCGGGTGTAATTTTTACGCCAACAATGCTGCTATCTTTTTTTGGATCAATAGCTTCCTGCTTGGCTATGATATTTGTTAATAAGTATATAAAGGCTTTAAGTATAACCGGAGTTAGTGTTGTAGGGTCATTTACGCATTTATGTGTTCAGTTATTGATTGTTAGAGGTGTTGTTGTGAAAACAAATCAGGTTTTTCATTTATATCCACTAATTGCTTTTTGTGCATTAAGTGCAGGTATTATAACCGCAATAATTGCAAAGTTATTTTTGAAACATATAAATTTAAATAAGTTTATTAAATAAAACTATTTACAGAGTTTGGTATATCAAGGATTAAGCTAATGAATGAGACAAAGAAACAAGAAAAAATAAAAAAAACATTTAGCCAATTAACTATAAGATATTTGATTATTTTGATGTCATTTACTCTTTTAGTATTAATCAATATTGGGGCATTATTTCTTTACTTTTCAAAAGAACTCCCTCCTGCTGAAGAAGTACTTAATTATAAATTTGATACAGGGTCTGAAGTTTTTGATTCGAACGGTAAGATGATACACATGTATGCCTTTGAACAAAGGAAGCTAGTTCAACTAAATGAAATTCCGGACTACTTGATTCAAATGTTAATCGTGACTGAAGATAGTAATTTTTACAATCATTGGGGTATCGATATCTTTGGAATTGTTAGAGCCGCTTATGTAAATTTTCGCACCAGGAAATCAAGTCAAGGAGCTTCTACTATCTCACAACAATTAGCTAGAAATATGTTTTTATCAACAGAAAAAGTTTATTCTAGAAAAATTAAAGAAGCTATGCTGGCGGTGATAATTGAAACACAGTTTACCAAACAAGAGATTTTGGAAAGTTATCTAAATAAAGTTCTCTTTGGCAATGGCTATTATGGAGTCGAAACAGCTTCAATGAATTATTTCCTAAAGAATGCCTCTGAATTAAGTATTTCTGAGTCAGCACTTTTGGTAGGTTTATTAAAAGGTAGCGGTTTTTATAATCCTTTAAGATACCCTAAAAGGGCGGTTAACAGGCGTAACCTGGTTTTAAGTTTAGCTTATGAAAATCAAATCATATCAAAAGAACAATATGAGGCAGTAATAGAAGAAGATTTAATAGTAAATCACACCAACATTGCCAGAAATAGAGAATCAGATTATTTTATTGAATATATTCGACCATATCTTGAAAATAAATACGGTACAAATACATTGTTCACCGGTGGTTTAAAAATATATACAACTATAGATTATGACTTACAACAATATGCCGATAGCATACTGAATCTCAAATTAACTGAACATGAAAACAGAAATGATTATGATTATAAGTATGCTGATGTGGATCCTAAGGCAGTTAATATTAAAACTGAATATTTACAAGGAGGAGTTTTTGCTATTGATCCTCATACAGGATTTGTAAAGATTATGATTGGTGGCAGAAATTTTAGACATAGTAAATTTAATAGAGTAATGCAAGCAAGAAGACAACCGGGTTCATGTTTTAAGCCTATTTTATATACTACGGCTGTCATGGAAGGCTTTACTCCTGCTACAGTAATCAGCGATGAACCTTTGTATTTCGTTAAAGATAATGAGTTGTTTTGGGAACCCAAAAATTATACACGAGAGTTCAGAGGTTTTATTACCATGCGTGAAGCTATGCAGCGCTCAATTAATGTCGTAGCAGCAAAAATGATTTATGATATAGGACCAAAGAAGGTTGCAGATTTTTCAAGAAACTTGAATTTTTCAACGCCTATTCATCCTTTTTTGTCTTTATCTGTTGGCTCTTGTGAAGTGATACCTTTTGAATTAATAACGGCATACTCCGTCTTTGCTAACAGAGGTGAAACTGTCAAACCTATCTATATTACAAAGGTAACCGATAGCAGGGGAAAAGTTTTAGAACAGTATAAAGTAGAGAAAAAGAGAGTGCTTGATCCAAAGGTTGCATATATAATGACAGATATGTTAAAGACTGTGGTTGACGAAGGAACTGCTGTCTCTGCCAGATATAACGGGTTAAGAATGCCTGCCGGCGGTAAAACAGGAACAACAGACGATTATAGAGATGCATGGTTTATCGGTTTTAGTAAAAACTTGGTTTTAGGTACTTGGCTCGGTTTTGACAATAACACAGCAATGGGTAGAAGAATGTCAGGAAGTGCAGCTGCTCTTCCTGTTTGGATTCCAATAATGAAATATTACGAACAAGATTTAGTCAAAAAAGGATATGATATTTATGAAGATTTTGATATGCCGGAAGGTATTATTCGATTACCGGTGTCTAAAAGAACAGGACTTTTACCTTCAAGTCCCTATGAGCCAACTAGAATTGAAACATTTATTGAATATACAGAACCTACAGCAAAATCAGATGTTTATCGTTATAATTTTTATCCTGATACACAATTTCTGACTCCTCAAGATCATGTAATGAAAAGTAAGTATTAAAAATTCCTGTTGTATGGTTGTAATAATTATTAAAATCTTTGTTTCACTAGTATTTTTAAGTATTTATATTTACTATATAGCAAAATTTAAAAAAAACTATCATTTAAAATATAATATAAAAACAAAAAAAGAAAGATTAGTTACTGTAATCGTATGTGTAAGAAATGAAGAAAACTGCATTACCGATTTGATTAAAGCATTAAATAAACAGGATTATAAAGATCATATTGGTAATCCTTTATATGAAATTATCATTGCAAATGATGAATCTACTGATAATACTGAATCTATATTGAAAAAATATACGAGCATCTATCAGCATATTAATTATTTTAATGTTGAAAATAGACAGCAAGCAATTTCTCCTAAAAAAAACGCACTCTCACAGGCAATATATAGAGCAAAACATGAAATTCCATTGCTAACTGATGCTGATTGTATTCCTACGAGCAATTGGATAAGTT
>CAZJNG010000306.1:0-3706 GCA_964547265.1 uncultured Candidatus Cloacimonadota bacterium
AATGGGGATTATGTCCTTTACTGGATGCAACAATCTCAAAGAATTGACTTTAACCATGCCTTAATTACTGCCTTAGAAACAGCAAACGACTTACAGTTGCCTTTAGTTGTTTGCTTTGTCTTTACTACCTTTCCTGAGGCTCAAGAAAGACATTATCTTTTTATGTATCAAGCTATTAAGGAGTTATCTAGAAAATTTGCAGAGTTAAACATTAATTTTGTGTCCCGTATAGGCAATCCGATTGAAATCATTCAAGAACTTTCCTTAAAAGCTAAACACTTGTTTATGGATTATGGATATTTAAGAATCCAACGACAATGGAGACAAGATATTATTTCAACTGTAGAATGTGATGTGACGGTCATCGAATCAGATGTAATAGTTCCTGTCAAAATAGCTTATCAAAAAGAAGCTTGGTCTGCAGGTGTTTTAAGACCTAAGATACACACTTATGCTGATAATTTCTTAAAATCTGTTCATTTGCATGAACTAAAAAACAAAACTCAATTTTTCGTATCTTCCTGCCCTGATTGGCAAGAAATCATCAATAATTCTTACCTTAATATAACTAAAGAAGAATTAATTAAACAACCTGTTTTTATCGGTGGAGAAGTACAAGCAAATAAAAAACTTGATGAGTTTATAGAAACAAAACTACAGTTCTATGCAAATCAAAGAAATGACCCTTCTTTAAATATTTGTAGCGATTTAAGTCCATATCTTCACTTTGGACAAATCTCAGTTCTCAAGATAGCTTTAGAAATCTTGAAAACAGAAGACGAAAACTCTCTAGCATTTTTTGAGGAATTATTTGTAAGACGCGAACTGGCAATAAATTTTGTCTATTACAATCCTTATTATGATAACTATTGTTGTCTGCCCGACTGGGCTAAAAAGAGCTTAAATATTCATAAAGATGACCACAGGGAAATTATTTATAGTCTAAATGATTTAGAAAAGGCATTAACTCACGATGAAGCATGGAATTCAGCTCAAAAAGAAATGCTTTTTACCGGCAAAATGCATAATTATATGAGAATGTACTGGGGTAAAAAGATACTCGAATGGTCAGAATCTCCCGAAACTGCATTTGAAACAGCTTTGTATCTAAACAATAAATACAATCTTGATGGCAGAGACGCAAATAGTTTTGCAGGAGTCGCCTGGTGTTTTGGCAAACACGACAGAGCATGGAATGAACGGTCAATCTTTGGTACTGTCAGATATATGAATTATGATGGATTAAAAAGAAAATTCAACATTGATGACTATTGTAAGAAAATTACTTCTTTAACACCTAAATAGTGTAATGTATAAATTACTCATTTTAGACTTATAAGGGATAATACTTTATATTAGTTTCATTACTACAAGTTGGAAGTTAGTTCTATAAAAGTATAATTCTTGACAAGAATTCATTTTTTAAAATGCTAGAATTAAAACATCATTTTATATAGGCTGTCTCAAAATGCAGAATCGTTCAACAAACACCCTTGCTTGTTGTTTGTTAAGATACTGTTTTTAGATGAGTTATGGTTTTTGGTGCAAACAAGGGTGTTTGCACAACAGTAATTAACAGACAGCCTCTTATAGAGTTTGACCAGGCTAAGTGTAAATCAATTTGACTTTTCTTGACAAAATTACCCTCAAATTTATACTTGTAATATATTAAAGATAAGGAGATAAAATGAATAACAATCTATTTAAAATAACACAAGACATTAACTTGGAAAGTATTTCAAATCAGATAAGATATCTAACAAACTCCGCAGATATCAAAGCAGACGATTGTATATTTGTAATGATAGATATTCAGGAAAAGTTTTTTACTGTTATAGATAACATAAATGAAGTCATTGAAAACGCTACCATCTTAAACAAAGCTTCAGAAATTTTAAATATCCCTCTTGTAATTACAGAACAATATCCAAAAGGTCTGGGGATAACAATTAAAAACATTTTTCAACCGGAAAAGTCCATAAAACTAGAGAAAACATTGTTTAGTATTTTTAACTCTGGTTTTGAGAGCATTTTAGAAAATTATAAAGAAAAGAACGGGAAAAAACCGGTTTTAGTATTATACGGAATCGAAACTCATATTTGTGTTACTCAGTCAGTACTAGATGCCATTAAAAAGGCTTATCATGTTATCATTGTTGCAGATGCAGTATCATCAAGAAAAGCTTACAGCAAAGAAATTGCCCTCAAGTTATTTTCTGATAAAGGAGTGGAAATAGTTACAACTGAAATGCTTTTATTTAGATTTCTTAAAGATGCAAAGCATCCAAAGTTTAAAGAAATTTCAAATCTAATAAAATAGGTTAGTCAGTTTAGTCAAATCAGGGTATAAATAAAGGTTTTTATGATTATTGCACTATTATAGATTAAATAATTCAAGAAATCAATTGACAAATATAATAGATGAAATTTTTTTAAATTTGATTAGTTACAAGTATATAAATGATAAACGAATACTTTTAAAAGTATCAACAAGGAGTCAAAATGAACATTCTCATTACAGGTGGTGCAGGATTTATAGGTTCTCACCTTTGTGAATCTTTATTATCTGAAGGACATAAAGTTACAATAATTGATAATTTATCTACCGGTAGATTTTCTAATATATCACACTTACAAGGTAATGACAAATTCCAATATGTAATTGGAACAATATTAGATCGTTGCCTTATGGAAAATTTAATTTCAGGAGCCGATATAATATATCATTTAGCTGCTGCTGTAGGAGTTAAATATATAATTGATAATCCATTGTTATCCTTACAGACAAATATAATAGGAACAGAAAATGTCTTAGAATTTGCCAATAAATATAAAAAGAAAGTGTTAATCGCTTCTACTTCAGAAATCTATGGCAAAAGCGACAAAATACCTTTCAAGGAAGAAGATGACAGGGTTTTAGGCAGCACTAGTATCTCAAGATGGGGTTACTCATGTTCTAAAGCTATTGATGAATTTGTTGCTCTAGCCTACCATAGAGAAAAGAAATTGCCTGTAGTAATCGTCAGATTATTTAATACTGTAGGACCAAGACAGTCCGGCCAATACGGTATGGTTATACCTAAATTTGTCAAAGCTGCACTTCTAGGTCACCCTCTTTTGATTTTTGGAGATGGAAAACAGTCTCGTTGTTTTACAGATGTTGCTGATGTTGTTACAGGTTTAAAGGCTTTAATGAATGAACCAAAGGCAGAAGGGCAAGTGTTTAATATCGGTAATACAGAAGAGATTACCATTGAAGATTTAGCTGTTAAAGTTAAAGGCATCACAAATAGCAACTCAAAAATAGAATATATTCCTTATGAAGATGCTTATGAACAAGGTTTTGAGGATATGAGACGCCGCATGCCGGACTTATCAAAAATTAATGAGTATGTAGGATATGCACCAAAATTCAATCTGGAAAATATCCTTGAAAGAGTGGTTAAATACTATGAGGAATAGCCTTTATGTTATATTGCTGCTATTAGTAATATTACCATTAAGCCTTAATGCCGGAATTATAAATCCTGAAGAATATATTATGAAACCGGGAGACCAGTTTCTTTTAAAATCCATAGAACCTGAATTTGAACCTGTTTTTATAACTGTATCACCAACCGGAATATTAAATCTCTATCCATTTGGTCAAGAGATATTTGTTTCAGGAAAAAGCTTACAAGATACAGAAGAGCTAATAAAAAGAGAA
>CAZJNG010000307.1:0-3704 GCA_964547265.1 uncultured Candidatus Cloacimonadota bacterium
GGCGTGTCATTCTGAGCTTGCGAAGAATCTCCATATATTACTATTATTCTCAAATTATTGATTTACAGCATGTTATGAAAAACAAGGAGATCGTTCTCTGCGTTCAGGATGACATGATCGGACGAGCCGTCCGGTTTCCAAAGAGGGACTAGACGAGCCGTCCGGTTTCCAAAGAGGGACTAGACGAGCCGTCTAGTTTCCAATGCTCTACCGGACGAGCCGTCCGGTTACCAATAGCTTATCCATTTGTAATCTTAAAACCGGCTTCTTCAATAGCATTTTTAATTTTATCAAATGAATATTCACCTTCTGAAATAACTATCTCTGCTATATTCTTTTCAAGATCTACAGAGCTACTTTTTATTTCAGGAAAGCTATCGAGTATGGATTTTACTCTGTTGACACAATGTTGACAAGACATGCCTTCAATGTCAAGAATTACTTTTTTTATATTTGTGACAGGTAAAGGCAACTTGTTATTCCTTAGCCTGTTAGCGTTAGAAACAACAGTAATTGAACTTAATGCCATAGCCACTTCAGCAATTATTGGGTGTAATAAACCAAAAAATGCTAATGGTATAGCTACTAAATTATATATAAAAGCCCAAAATAGATTTTGCTTAATTGTTCTGAATATACTTTTACCTAATATTATTGACCTGATAACAGGTAAAACTTCGTTTCTGACCAAGACAATATCAGCTGATTCAATGGCTATATCAGTTCCTCCACCAATGGCAATACTGACATTTGCTTGTTTTAATGCAGGGGCATCATTAATGCCATCTCCAACCATAATTACTGTTGTCTCATTCTTTTGATATTCTTTCACATAATTGAGTTTATCGTTTGGTAAAACCTCTGCTTTGAACTCATCAAGTCCTAATTTTTTTGCTACCTGAGCTGCTGTATTATGATTATCTCCCGTAAGCATAACTGTTTTAATATTCATCTTTTTAAGGAGTTGAATAGTGGTAAAAGCATCTGTTTTTATCTGGTCAGATATTGCAAAGATTGCTTTTAAATGTGTACTATTTGCTATTAGTACTATAGTTTTTGCTTCGTCTTGTAAGCGTTTTATATCCTTGAGATATTCATCTGTGCTTATATTGTTTTCATTTAAAAGTTTTTGATTTCCAATAAACCATTTCTCTTTATTATATTTTCCGGTTATACCCTTACCATCGATATTATTAAAATCTGTAACTGTTTCATTTTTAAACTCATACATCTCAAGCTTGTTTATTACAGACTGTGCCAAAGGATGGTCAGAAAGATTTTCCAAAGAATAAGCCGCCTTTAATATATCCATTTTTCTCTCATTATCAATTATTATCATATCAGTTACAACAGGTTTACCTTCAGTTAATGTGCCGGTTTTGTCAAAGATGATTGTTTTCGCCTGCTTAATTGTTTGAACAGCCTCTCCATTACGAATGATTATCCCGTGTTTTGTTCCCAAGCCAATCCCTGCCATTACTGCAGTCGGAGTAGCAAGACCTAAAGCACAGGGACAGGCTATCACTAACACAGAAATAGCTGAAAACAATGCTTGTATCCACACAGGCATATCTAAAGATAACCATGGCAAATTAAATGGCAAAAGTTCAAGCATCATATTTCTAATACCGGGGAAAAGCAAATGAGTAACAAATGAGATTATCGCTATCAAAAGAACTATCGGTACAAATATCCCTGTTACCTTATCAGCAAAAGCCTGAACAGGTACTTTTGTACTTTGAGCATGCTCAACCAGACTAATCATCTGAGATAAAAAAGTATCCTTTCCAATCTTAGTGACCTTTACTTTTAAAACTCCGGAACCGTTTATAGTAGCTCCTAAAACATTTTTACCGATATGTTTCTTCACAGGCATTGATTCACCGGTAGCCATTGATTCATCAATAAAGCTTTCACCGTCTATTATCTCACCATCTGTTGGGATTTTTGCACCAGGCTTAATTAACATTATATCTTCTAATTGAAGTTCTGAGACAGGTATTTCTATTGTTTGATTGTCTTTAAGTATTAGTGCTGATTTAGCACCCATTTCCATTAGTTTTCTTATAGCTTCTGAAGTTTTGCCTTTGGTTTTGGCTTCTATGTATCTGCCTGTCAAATGAATAGCTACAATCATAGAAGCTATTTCAATGAAACTGTGTTTGCCTGCCATACCGGGCAGTATGCCTGTAATAAATGCACTTATTGAACCAAGAGCAATCAGGACATCCATTGTAGGAGCTAGATTTTTAGTGCTTTTATAGGCTGATATTAATGTTTTTCGAGCAGGAAAAATAAATACTATCAGAGTGAATATTATCGATATCCAATGATAATATAAATGAAAGTGATGTGACATCCCTACAGTCATTGCAATCATCATCACTATCATTAAAGGTGCTGAAAATATCCAGGCAATAATCATTCTTCTTAAATCTTCTTTATAAAAATTTTCTTTTTCTGATAAGTCTTTTGCTGTGTTAGTTTTAACTCCGTATCCTGTCTTTTTAATAACTTCGTGAATGCTATTTAGAGTTAAAAAATCAGTATCATACTCAACTTTTGCATCTCCACTGGCAAAATTTACTACTACTTTTTTTATCCCTGCTGTTTTTTTTAGAGTTTTTTCTACTGTACCCGAACATACAGCACAGGTCATACCGGTAATTTTTATGATTTCTTCTTTTATCATGATTAACTCCCTTTTTTGATTATCTTACTTAAACTCTTCATCAAACTGTCAATTGCTTCCTCTGAATTACCTTGTATTATCTGATTACTTACACACGACCTGATATGAGCATCTAACAATTTCACACTCACAGAAGATAATGCAGACTGTACTGCACTTATCTGAATTAAAACATCATCACAATAAACATCATCATTTATCATTTTTTCTATGCCTTTAATTTGTCCTTCTATTCGATGTAGTCTGTTAGCTAATTCTTTTTTAAATTGTTGGTTATGATTTGCTTTTATACTCTTTTTCATATACCCTCCTATGGTATATATTTTAATGTATAAATCTAAAAAAACAACAAATATTAAAAAAAATATTGACAAAACAACATATAATATATATTATGCACATGTTAATTGATTATTAACAATATTTTATGTTTATGGAGGAAATTATGAAAAAGTATTTATACTTATTCGCAGTAGTAGTTTTAGGCTTAGCTTTTTTAGCTTCTTGTAGTAGTAGCAGTAGTAGTAGCTCAGGACCGAGCAGTTTTGATGACATTTATGAGTCGAACAAATATGATTTTGTTGTTGATATTGATGTTACTGATGTCTCTGTTGAGATTCTTGGCGATGTAGAACCTCAATCAGTTACTTTAAAAATTAAAGATACTGTAATATCTCTAGATTCAGACTTAGAAGGTGACATACCAATGGCTTTATGGATGGACCTAATGCCGGGTAAAAGCTATAAAGTAGAATTAACTGTTGATGGAACAACTAGCTCAGCAAATGTTTTATGGCCTGGTACTCCAATTCTAAGCAATGTGCCAACAACTTACGACCCTGCAGAATCTTTTAAGTTAGAATGGAGCTATATTATTGGTAAAGCCGGAAAAGTTCAAGTTGCTTATGTAGGAACAGATGATGATGATCATTACAAAGAATTAAATTCTTCAGCAAAAAGCTATACATTCCCTGCTAATTGTGTTCCTAGTGCAAGCTATTACTATATGGGT
>CAZJNG010000308.1:0-3690 GCA_964547265.1 uncultured Candidatus Cloacimonadota bacterium
GTAATAGGACCTGATTTATCAGTAAATTCTACACGGATGAAATGGTCTTTTTTACCTTCTCTAAGTTCTTTTTTTAATACTAGTAGATATGTATCAATTTCTTGATTAACAAATTGATATATATCTTTTACTTCGATTCTTTGCATAAAATATTCCTTTCAAATTTTAAGTTACATAAATAGGGTTAGTATAAATCCAATTTATTGTATATCTGTTTATAAGTAAATTATAAAATCCTTTTTCTGTTATTTTAAAATAGCCTTGTTTATCATGCTTTTTTTCTTTATACTTATTATTGTGAAATAAATGTATATCACTGACAGAAGGTAAATTAAAATACATAAATAAATCTTTATTTTCAATATTAATTCTCTCACCAAATATAGCGGATTGTCCATTATCATTTACTACTGCCACATAGAAATTGTAAGGAACTCCATGTATATAATCAACTATATAGGAGTTACCGTTAGTTATTGCATTATTAATGGTTCGGGCATTAAAATGATCGTTGCTATTAGAATTGGGAATTAGGATATTTGTTCTAAATCTTCTTAAAAATTTATTATAATTATTTAGATAGTATGTTTTATTGAAAATTCTAAATCTTTTATAGTTTGATTTATGGTTAATTAGGAAATAATGATTGTTTTTTTCTTTGTTATGAATGCCTGTTGCAAGTTTCTGATTATTGTTGAGAAAATGTGATTCATTGTTAAAACTTTGGAAATAAATCTTTTGCTCATCTGTGTTTACATTCAAAATAACTAAATTATTTAATGATTGTAAGTTAGAAAATTGTTTAGTTGAGTTGATGAGTAAATAATCAATTTTTGTATTACTTGCATAATTTATAACATCATCAATTTTTATAATATCATCACAATAATGAAAATAACTCCCGGATAATTCTAAAAATTTTCTTTTAAAGATGTTTTTTTCTAGCATTTACTTGATATACAAAATCTTTTTAAATTGTGTTTTTGCTTGATTAGCATTGTTTGTCCAATTAAGTTTAATAAAATAGATTCCACTAGACAGGTTATTGTGTTCTTCTATTATGTTGATATTTAAATTATGTATATTGTTTGAGTATGATTTATTGTTGATAATCAGTTGCTTAACTTTTTGTCCTTTAATATTATAAAGATTTGCGGAGATATTTTTTATATTGTCTTTTTCATATAGGTTTAGATTGATACCTGATTTAAAATTAGTTGGGTTTGGATAAGATTCAATTATTGAGGTTTGAGCATCTGAGTGTTCTGCCATATAATTGAACTCAAGATTAGCCATTGATATGATATCATGATAATAGATTTGTTTATTAAAGTTATTCTGAATCCAAATTAAAACATTTAAATCATTTAAAGAATTATCACCTAAAAGATTAAGGCTATAATAGGGGAAAGTAATATCGAAATCTTCTGTTAATCCTCTATTCAAGGTTAATGCTTTACCTGTTGAAAAATCAGTAATAAATTGAGAAAGTACCGTAAAGTCTTTTGAAATTTTATCATAATAATTCTTTTGAATAATAGCTGCATGAAATACCAAATCTCTTCTGTTTGCACTAACTTGATTATGTGTTTGAAGCAGGTATGTATCTTCGTTAGAAATAGTAAATGATAGTATTAAATTATTAGAGTCTGTTCTTAACTCGACATTATGATTACTTAAAAAAGTTCTATCTTGCATAGACAGGTTATAATTGTCATCAAATAAGTTCATGTAATTATTTGAATTGTAATAGCTTATCTTATTTCTTCCGTTGAAAAATGTGTGTTGAGTTCCTAATTGCATATATTGAAGAGATCTTTGATAAGCTCCAATTGTATGCATTGGATCGAGATTAAGACTAGTCGGGAAGTGGAAGATAATATCTGATGAATCAAGATAATCACTATTCTCTATCATGCTTATTATTTGATTATCCGTTTGTTCTCTGGTATCAGCGAAAATATCAATTAGGATTCTATCTTTCGTTCGAGTAAATACATCAATATCTCGAATCTTTCTTCTTTTAAAAACAGCATTATTGTCGGATACACAACTTGTGGTGAATGTCACAGCATATTGTGCAGGAAAATCCGGTAATATAATGTCTTCATCGTAATCATTAATTGTAATACTTTCGCCTTGAGGTAGCGGTTGAGCAACGAAAACCGTATCAATGATATTAACACCTGCACTGTTATTTAGTACTTGTATCGTGAAAAAAATCTCATTAGCGGTTGTAGGAGAGTTATTTTTTAATGTTATATACGGGTTTAATGCTTCGCCTGGATTGAGATCGTTTGGTAAATTTATTTCTTCTATTTCTATAATCATTATTGGTTTTTTAAATGTTCCTTTCAAATCAACAAGGAAATCAACATCATAGCCAAGATTATTCATACTCACGAAGGTACCTTCACTTGAATTAAAAGAATCCCAAAAATAACTGTTTCTGCCGGTTCCTTGTGATCCTACAATAAAAGGACCATTTTCTGAAGTAGGTATTTCAAAAACAACCCAGGCATTTCTTGTGAGAAAATTATCTCCAAAATTTAAATCATTCCAACCGGTATATAGTGTTATTAAGTTCTGATGATTATGATAGAGTAGGTCTCCGGGGCGGTTATTGAAATCATTATAAAGATATACTTTTATATTTGATATGCCTTGAGGATGGTTTGGTGTTTCAGGTATATATATTCTAGTACCGCTAACATTGAAACTGTCTGTTACCGCATTGTCAAGAATTTCAGAAATTTTGAAATTAACAGCCCATTTATTACTGCCGTAAAAGTGAAAATCATCTGAATTATTATGATAAAATAAAAGTTGAGAATTTTTATTATCTTCTCTTACATAATTTCTTGTGCCATAATTAAAATCAATTGTATAAACCGAGATAAAAATTGCCAATAAATAAATGATTATTATACTTTTTTTCATTATTCTCTCCATATACATAACCAAATAAAATAGTAAACAATATTTGTAAAGTCTTTTTTATCAAACGATGCATTGATAAGTTATATGTTACTATAATTAATTGAACTAAAAATGTATTAGGAATGAGACAGATCGTCCGTCAATAATACACGAAACAGAAACTTCCTTTATCAAAAAGTATCAGTAAGTCATTGCATAGCTAGTAAGTCCATGATTAATTGCTTGTATTTTTGAATTTATAATGAATCAGATTTTTACCGCTAATGTTTAGGTGACCTCCAAGAGGGAAAAAGCATCTTGGAGGTACCTTGTTCGTTTGCTGTATTTTTGTATTGACTATCAATAAGTTATAATATTTATTGGTTTGATATTGTTTTTAAGAAAATCATAACATTAATAAATTAAGAATTTTAAATAGATTTTTTTCTTGACAATATTAAAGATTTGTTTGTTTTCGTTAAAAAGTGCAATAGAGGTGAATATGTATAGTAAAATAGTTAAAAAATCATATACTTTTGATGATTTACTTTTAATCCCTGCAAAGTCTGAAGTCTTACCTTCAAATGTTTCTACAAAGAGTAAGCTGACGCAAAACATAGTATTAAATATTCCAATTATTTCTGCCGCAATGGATACTGTTACAGAGTCCACAATGGCAATAGCAATGGCTCGTGAAGGTGGTATGGGTATTATTCATAAAAATCTGAGCATAGCTGAACAAGCTGAACAAGTTGCAAATGTTAAGCGTTC
>CAZJNG010000309.1:0-3660 GCA_964547265.1 uncultured Candidatus Cloacimonadota bacterium
CTCCACAAGTAGAAAGAGTTATTCTTCTTCCACTAAAAGAAAAACCTGATTCATATTGAATATTCTTTATAAATTTTAATACATTATCATAATTGTCAAGAGGTTCACCCATGCCCATTAAGACTATATTAGTAAGAGTTTTATCAGGAAAATACTTATATGCAATCATTAACTGCATAAATAACTCTTCAACCGATAGATTTCTTTTTAAACCAAGTTTTGCAGTAGCACAAAAATGACATTGCCTAGAACAACCAACTTGAGTAGAAATACACAGCGTGTTCTTTTTTTCTCCGGGTATATAAACCATTTCTACTAAATCATCAAGCTCAAGCTTGATGAGAAATTTCTTAGTATTGTCCTTACTTTGGCGAATATCTATTACTTCAGGCAAATTACAACTAAACAAAGATTCCAGTTTATTCCTTAAATCTAGAGAGACATTAGTCATCAGTTGAAAATCTAAAACCTTTTTCTTATATACCCAATCCAAGACTTGTTTTGTTTTAAATTTCTTATCTGTTAAATCGTTAAGTATTAACTCTAAATCGAAATAATCAAAACTTAATATATGCGGTTTAGACATTCAAGACTCTTTATTAATCTGAAACTCTAGTTTAGTTATCATTATCAGTCTTATTATTAGGCATATTTTTCTTACAGCAAGAACTTGAGTCACAAGTTTCTTGACCATCACTGGGTTTAGCACTTCTTCCACTTCCTGAATATCTATTATTATTAGGATTAGTATATGATTTATTATTTTTCTTCTTGTTGGTAATGTATTGAATATACTGTTCTAATGTCATCGTTTGAATCTCTTGATCTTCTGAAGTCAGATAAATAATCTTTGCATAAAGGTCATTTCTAAATACATAAAGTTTTTTATGATCAATCCAAAGTTCATCACCCATTTCAGGAAAATCTTTTGATAATTCTGCATAGAAGTCTTCTTCATAATGCAAACAGCAAAGAAGTCTGCCACATGGACCTGATATTTTTGATAAATTCCCTGAAAGATTTTGGTCTTTAGCCATTTTTATTGTAACCTGGCTGAATCTTTTCATATATGTAGAACAGCAAAAACTATTGCCACACATACCGTATCCGCCAAGTCTTTTTGCTTCATCTCTTCCTGTACACTGATGAAGTTCAATTCTGGTTTTGAATATTTGAGCTAAATCTCTGACAAACTCTCGGAAATCTATCCTGCCTTCGGCAGTAAAAAAGAATGTAAGCTTATTATTATCATACTGATAAACGGTATCCAACAGTTTCATTTCAAAAGGATACTTACTAAGAGTTTCATGAAATTTTTCAGAAGCAAGTTTTTCTCTTGCGTTTATCTCTAACAGATTTTTTTTATCTGTTTCTGTAACAGGTCTAATTATTGAAAGGATTTTACCTTCATTATACTGCTCATCTAAATCATTACCGGTTAAGCAGGTGTGTAAAACCTTACCAACATCCTGACCCCTGTCAACTTCAACAATCACTTCATCATCCGGCATTATTTTTAAACCATTAGGATTTACAAAATAGAGAATTTTCCAAGTTCGCATCTCAATTTCAATATATTCTCGTTTAGGTTCTTCGAAAACTTCATCAATATGACTATTGTTATTTTCTTTTGTTAAATCTTCTGACTCGATATTAAACATTTTTATCCTCATATAATTTTTTATTTTTATTAATCAGCTCAATAAGTTTGAGCTCTTCACTTACTAAATTTTCTTTTCTTCTTATCTTCACATTTCTAGCTGTTTCAACAAACTTTTCAAACTTGTATTCAATCAGATTATTAGCTTCTCCCCAAGAAAAGGAGGGTATAAAATCAGATATTAAATCTTTACCATAGATATTAGCACCAAAACCTATCATAGCACCTGTATTAATTGAACAATTAATGCCAATTTTACTATGGTCTCCTATAAAGGCACCAATAAACATTGATTCAGTACTAATTTTCTTTTTCTCAGGATAAAACCAGACTTTAACCGGCTTGTATGTGTTTTTTAAGTCACTATTGTTAGTATCAGCACCAAGATTGACCCATTCACCTATAAAACTATGACCTAAAAATCCATCATGTTGCTTGTTAGTGTAAGCTTGAATAACACAGTCTTCAACTTCTCCGCCAATTTTACAAAATGGTCCTATTGATGTATTTGGATAAATTTTTGCCCCAATTTTAATAATTGAATTTTTACCAATATATGCAGGTCCTAAAATTACTACATTATGCATTATACAAGCCTTTTCATCAATAATTATTGGTCCTGTTGAAGCATCAAGTATAACGCCTTGTTTCAATATTGCACCTTCTCCAATCCATATATCATAAGGATTTAGGGCTGTGACTCCGGGTTCAATAGCAATATTATCATCTTCTTCATAAAAAACTTGTTCATAATCATAAGTAATCAAATTTCCGTTTTCATGAATAAACTCCCAACTATATTGCCATAAAGGGATTTCACATTGAATCTCAGTAAAATTTTTTGTCATTAATTCAATAACTTCTGAGGTAATAATATCTGTATTTAAATATGCTTTAAAAGCTATAACTTCATTATTGAAAACAAGTTTTTCATTTGAATTAAGAGCATCAATCTGTTCTTTAAATGCTAGATTTAGCTCATAATTATTTGTTAATCTTAATCTGCTGTTGATGAAAAGGCATATTTCCTGTGGTAAAATATTTACAGACCAATCAGAATGTCTTTGTCTGTATAACTCGGTTAATTCTTTTCTAACTATAACTGATGTGGGGTCAAAATCAAATAAATGCCCAATTCTTTGTCTTAGTTTTAAGACTCCGACTCGCAAATCTGAGATACTTCTTAAGTAAGTAAATGGTAGAAAATTTCTCCATTTATTATCATCAAAAATTATATATTCCATTTTAGCCTCTTCTATCTTTCCATTTAAAAATCGATAATAATCCTAAGACTGTTACTGTCAAGATATAAATTGGTGAAATTAAAAACCAATACCAGTACTTAATTCTTTTAAACAAAGGGATTAAATGAAGTTTGCTTTCTTCAATATTTAAAGTATCATACAAATGCCTATGAATAAGAGCAATGTCTATAAAACTAATATCTATAAAATATTTTAATATATAAAGCAAAGGCGAAACAAACGGCATTATAGCAATACAATAAAAAGTCGAGACCAAATAAACAAAAAACTCAATATTTGTCATAAACATGAGTTTCATATTTGATGCCCAACGAGTTCTTTGATTAATTAGTTGTGTCCAGGTATCAATAGGTTTTGTAACAATATAAGCATCTTCATAAGAATTAAATCTAATCTTTTTCTTATTTTTAGAAAACTTCTGCATTAAGTGTAAGTCATCACCTGAGATATACTTATTGATACCGGAAAAACCACCGACTTCATAGAAACTTTTCTTTAAATATGAAATGTTTTGTCCCGAACAAGCGAATGCTTTCCCAGATTGTATAGCTCCTTGAGCCGCAAACATTAAAACTAAAAAATCAAAAAATTCAAACTTCTGCACTAAAGGCAGGGATTTAAATCTTTGATTACTTACCAGTTCCAATTTTTCGTGTTGGTTGATGACTGTTCTTGAAAAGCCTACAACAAACTCAGTATCAGGGTGATTTTCATAAACAGAAACATGTGAACTTA
>CAZJNG010000310.1:0-3658 GCA_964547265.1 uncultured Candidatus Cloacimonadota bacterium
CTTCAATTTTTACTTTTTCTTTTGCTTCGAGAGCTTGGTGTAATCCATCGCTGAATCTTCTACCTGTCATCATGCGACCGGTGAACTCGTCAACAATCACCACTTTATTATCTTGAACCACATAATCAACATCTTTTTCAAACAAAGAATAAGCCTTAATTAGTTGTGAAATATTATGTAAAATCTCATTACTATCAAAATACTGAGATGAGACTTCTTCTTTTTTAAGTTGTTTTTCTTGTGGAGTTAATTTATCATCATTATCTACAATCTTCAAAATATCTTCCAGTTGATGAACTTCAAAAATGTCTTTATATCTCTCAGAAACCACATCTCTGCCTTTCTCACATAGATCGGCTGTATTATGAGCTTCTTCTATAATAAAGAACAAATCGTTGTCTATTTCATGCATTTTTTTATCTCTGAGTAAAATACCTTCATAATCCTGAGTAAGTTTTTTCATGTCAGGGTCTTGCATGATTTTAGCAAAAGCTTTATTTTTTGGAGCTCCTCGTTTAACTGTTACCAATAAACGAGCCAGTCTTTCGTTTTCTTCGCTACTTGGTTTTTCAAGTTTTTGTAATTCTCTGATTTCACTAAGGAATCTAAGGATTAACTGATTTTGATAGCTGATAATATTTCTGATTAAAGGATCAATTTCTCTGTAGAAATTTTTACTTTCACTGACAGGACCGGAAATGATTAAGGGAGTTCTTGCCTCGTCTATCAAGATGGAGTCAACCTCATCAATGATTGCAAAAAAATGACCGCGTTGTGCCAAATTATCAGGAGAAATTGCCATATTATCTCTGAGATAATCAAACCCAAATTCACTATTTGTACCATAAGTCACATCGCAATTATAGGCACCTTGACGGCCATAGGGATCCATCCCGGTGGTTATTGTGCCTACAGTTAATCCGTGATATTCAAAGATGGGCATCATCCATTCAGCATCTCGTTGAACAAGATAGTCGTTCACTGTTACTAAGTGTACACCTCTGCCGGTTAATGCATTTAAAAATAAAGGCATGGTAGCAACAAGGGTTTTACCTTCACCGGTTGCCATTTCAGCTATATTTCCTTGGTGTAAAGCAATCGCTCCAATTAATTGCACATCAAAAGGAACCATATCCCATTCTGTTTCACGACCTCTGACATCATATTTATGACCGAGCAATCTGCGACAGGTTTCTTTTATGACAGCGTAAACTTCGATAAGGTTATCATCAAGAGATTCAACAGTAACTAGTTTTAACTCATCTTTTTGTTTATCAATTTCTAAACTAATTTTATCTCGTTCTTTTTCAGTAGCTACTTCTTGGTATTTTTTACTTAAACTTTCGAGCTTTTCTTCTTCCGGTTTGATTTTATCTCGGATTTCTTGTTTTGTCATAGTAATTATTTTTTTCAGTTCGTCATCTGTCAAAGTTTTAAGTTCGTTAAATCTAACATTGACAGCATCGACGATAGGTGTCAGTTTTTTAATTTCTTTGACATTTTTATCACCGAATATTCTATTAAGTATTTTTGTTATCATTTTTAAAATCCCTCGATTGAATTTTGTAAACCATTTAAACTAAGCTCTAACATTTGTCAATCATTTATTTTTATCTGATTTTAAAGCAAATACTTAAACAGGTATATTTTTATCGACAAAAACTAAACTTAAGAAAGCAGAAATTATTAAATAAAATTGATATCGTAATAATTTGACATAAAATGTTTTATGTACGAGACTGCATGGAAATTATTTTTTTTAGTTGACATATAAACAAAAAATTGACAAGTTACCATTTATGAATAAAAAAATTAAAAACCCAATGTTATTTATCTTGATTTTGCTGATGTCAGGTTGTCCGATTAGCAAAGAAAAGAATAAGCAACACACAATTGTTCAGGAAATTATTGAGCCAGTTATTGAGACTCATGATATTTTTATACCTAAGGGTGGTAATTTGTTCACAGAGATGACCAATATTGGTTTGTCTCCTCAACAAATCATTGAGATAACGCTTGTTTTTGGAGATAATGTTGACTTTAGAATGGTTCATCCAAACGATCATTTTCAAATTATTCTTGATCCGAAAACAAAAGAGGTTTTAGAATTTACTTTTTTACCTGATATAGTAACCACTCACCGCATAATTCGCAATAAAGAAACAAACGCCTACGAATATCTATTAGATGAAAAAGAGATTGAAAAAAAGATGTTAGTTGTTGAAGGTGTTTTATATACAACTCTTGATCAAGCTATGAATGATCACAATGTTGACCCTGTCGTAAAGTATGCGGTCAGTAATGCTCTTTCCAGTAAGGTAAATTTTTCTGCCTATGCCAGAGTTGGAGATACATTTAAGATAATGTATGAAGAAAGGTATTATCAAGGAGAAAGAGTGCCGGGTTCAAGGCTTTATTATGTTTCCTATAGTGGTCGCTCTACCGGATTTCATGAAGGATTCAGGTATGAAGAAGGCGACGACAAGTCGGCTTTTAACGGTATGTACACACCTCAGGGTAATGCAATGTTGGTAGCTCCATATAGATTACCTTTAGACAGGATACATGTAACCTCTCCTTTTGGCAACAGATTTCATCCTGTAACCAGACAATGGAGACTGCATACCGGTGTTGATTATCGTGGGGCAACAGGTACACCTGTCTATGCTGTATCTTCAGGAAGAGTAATTATGGCAAGACGAAATGGTGGCTTTGGCAATACAGTCGAAATACTTCACGAAAACGGATATGTAACTCAATATGCACATTTACACAGAATAAGAGTAAAAGAAGGTCAAAGAGTTTCAATGGGAAGTGTGGTCGGTACAGTAGGAAGTACAGGCGTTTCTACAGGCCCTCATTTGCATTTTGGTTTAAGAGTAAACGGTAAATGGATTAATCCTACTAACTTACGAATGGCTTCAGCCACAAAACTACAAGGTAAAAGATTAGACAATTACAAAAAACAAATTCAAGAAATTAAATCAATGATTATTAAAACTGAAAACGAACCTCTTTCTCCTTACGACATGACTTTGTTTGAAAAACACCGTAGAGCAAATGCAAAAACATTATAAATTAGCATTAATCTTCTTTGTCACAATTTTTCTTTATTCTTGCAATGAAGAAAAAAACTCGTCAAGCTCTATTCCTTTCGTTAAAGAAGCAGAGATTATTATAATAAACAGTAAATCAGATACACTTAGGTTTGATGTCGAGTTAGCAACTACTCCATATCAACAAGCTCAAGGATTGATGAATAGATATAGTTTAGAAGATAATCAAGGAATGTTTTTCATCTTTAATAATAATATTCAGCATTCGTTTTGGATGAAAAATACATATATTTCTCTTGATATTATCTTTGTAAACGAAGATTTTAAAGTGCTTCAAATACATGAAAATGCCTTTCCTTTGAGCGAAGAAGCCATCTTAAGCAATGAACCCTGCAAATATGTCCTAGAAATAAAAGGCGGACTTAGTTCAAAATTAAATATTATGCCTAATGATTCAATTCAACTGATTAAGAAACCTTAAATAAACTTCTTTTTTCATAACAATCATCTTTGATTCTTATTAATGAATGTTATGAATAATTATCGATTATAGATTTTGTTCCAAAATGTCAAAAACCCATTAAAACTGGTACCGAGACGGC
>CAZJNG010000311.1:0-3642 GCA_964547265.1 uncultured Candidatus Cloacimonadota bacterium
GATTCCAAGTTTGGTCATTAAGGTTTTTTGTAAGATTTTCATCAAGTCTTGTTTCCGGGTTTTGCATTAAATACATCTCAATATTTTGTCTTAGCATTCTGTCATAATCGGCATAAAATATCTTTTTCCCATAAATTGTACCGACATAAGGTTTTGGGTTAAACACACCCATTATGCCTCCGAGAGCCATACTAAGCACAAAAAGTATTGCGATTATCCATATTACGAATTTTTGATTTTTTCTCAAATCGTCAAGCATTTTTTATCCTCCTAGTGATTATCATAAAACTTTGTATTCAATATAGTAAAAAAAAATAAGTTTGCATAATCGTCAAGTAAAAAATCAAATTATTTAAACAAAGAAAAATTTATATATTTAGAAATATTATTTATTCTCTTGATCTATAAAAATATTTAGTACTTTTAATTAGCCTCAAAACAAGCTTGATATATGATTTAGAAGGTAAATCTAATTAGTTTTAAAAGCTACCTAATAAGAGATAACACACAAAACTACATTTAAAAATTACTATTTAGAATATAGACTAAAGATTAATCACATCTATGATATTATAAAAAATGAATTATTCACTTGACAAAATATAACTAAGCTTTATACTCAATTTAAGAATTATAAATATATTAAATAGGAGTTATTATGAAAATTTCAATTATCATTATTTCCGATAAAGTTTCACAAGGAGTACTTGAGGATACTCTAGGCGAAGAAATTATTACTCTACTTAAACAACAATTTCATGAACTGGATATTGAAAAAATTGTCATTAAGGCAAACTCAGATGCTCTATTAAATGCTTTAGAACATCATGTTTTCTCCGATTTTATAATTACAACAGGATGTACCGGTTTGTCTGAAAACGACATTGCCCCCGAAGTTACTCAAAAATTCTGTGAGAAGGATTTACCGGGTATTTCTGAATTACTCAGACTCAAAGCATGTAAAGAAAACCCTATCGCTATGCTCTCCAGAAATTATGCCGGATTAAAAGGAAAAACTATTATCATCAATTTCCCTGCAAACCATAAAGGTGTTAAACTTGCTACCAGAACTTTATTACCAATACTCAAACCTACCAAACAATTGCTTAATGGTCATCAAGTATAGCCTTTCTATTAGGGTATAATATAAATTCAATTAATTTCTGACAAATCTTAATTTCAAAAATAAAAATTTATTTCGCAGGTCTAGCGGTAAGGAGATTCAATGGACTATTTAATGTTAACTGTTTTATTAGGAATTTTAATAATAATTCTACTTCTAATTTTCAAAAAGAAATCAACTTATAATGATGAAGCCTTAATAACTCTTATTAATAATAATTTTTCAAGAATAGAAAAATTACTCAAAGAAGAAAGCTTAAACACTAAACTCGAAAATAATAGCAATATCTCAAACCTTAAAAACGAAATCAATCAAAATTTAAAAGAAAATAGATTAGAATTAAATGCTTCAAATGAACAATTTAGAAAAACTACTGAGGATAAATTAGGCTCTTTCTCAGAAACTTTAAAAATAGTTACTGCCGACATTCTTAAAGCCCAAACCGAAATCAGACTTGAAACAGAAAAAAAACTCGATAAAAACAGCTCAGACCTGAATAAATCTTTTGAAAATTTAAATCAAAAACTTTCTACTAATTTAAGTGAGTTTGGCACACTTCAACAAAACAATTCAGAATTATACTTAAAGAAATACGAAGAGACCAAGACATCCATAGAGAATAAAATGGAGCTCATCAGAAAAACAACAGAAGAAACATTGTCAGGTTTCTCAGGAAACTTAAAAGTCCTTACTGCCGACATTCTTAAAGCCCAAACCGAAATCAGACTTGAAACAGAAAAAAAACTCGATAAAAACAGCTCAGACCTGAATAAATCTTTTGAAAATTTAAATCAAAAACTTTCTACTAATTTAAGTGAGTTTGGCACACTTCAACAAAACAATTCAGAATTATACTTAAAGAAATACGAAGAAATAAAGACTTCTCTTGAGAATAAAATGGAACTCATCAGAAAGACTGTCGATGAGAAACTACACACAATCCAAGTTGAAAACTCAAAAAAACTTGATGAAATGAGAATTACTGTTGACCAAAAACTTCAAGAAGCTTTGGATAAAAAACTAAGTGAATCATTTAACAATGTCAGCAAACACTTACAAGATGTTTATAAAGGTTTAGGAGAGATGAAAACTCTTGCAAACGATGTCGGAGGGTTAAAAAAGGTACTTTCTAATGTAAAAACAAGAGGTATTATTGGTGAAATCCAACTTGGCAATATCCTGGAATCAATCTTAAGTCCTGAACAATATCAGGCAAATGTTGCAATAAAAACAAATACTCAGGAAAGAGTAGAGTATGCTATTAAATTACCCGGTAAAGATAGTCAAAATTCATCAGTATTTTTACCGATTGACTCAAAGTTTCCTGATGCTGCTTATCAGGATTTATTACTGGCTTATGATGAAGCAAACCCGGACAAAATTGCATCATCCAGGAAAAGAATTGAACAAGCGATAAAATCAGCAGCTAAAGATATAAAAGATAAATATATTAGTCCTCCGGATACAACTGATTTTGCTATCCTATTCTTACCGTTTGAAGGACTTTATGCTGAAGTATTACAAAACACTAATTTGGTTCATCAATTACAAAATGATTATCATATAAATATAACCGGACCTACAACACTTGGAGCTTTTATCAACAGTTTACAGATGGGCTTCAAAACATTGGCTATCGAAAAAAGATCCAGTGAAGTATGGAAACTACTGGGAACAGTTAAGTTTGAGTTTACAAAATTTGGTGATGTACTAGTAAAAGCTCAACACAAACTCAGAGGAGCCAGTGATGAAATTGATAAACTGGTTGGCACCAGAACAAGAAAAATACAATCTGCTCTAAAAAATGTTGAACTCTTGCCTGAAATAGAAAGCGTTCCCTTTAATGATGAAATTGAAGAAGATAATGATTCTGAAGAATAAAAATGAGTAATATTTCATTTATAAAGAATAAAGATTATTATATATTGTTGTTTGAAAATATGGAACATAAAAAAATACTTGACAGATTTCCATCACTTTTTTAAAATTATATTAAGGAGTTAAGATGGAAGAA
The DNA here is from genome assembly GCA_964547265.1 of uncultured Candidatus Cloacimonadota bacterium. GTDB lineage: Bacteria > Cloacimonadota > Cloacimonadia > Cloacimonadales > WRIO01 > JALNXV01. The sequence goes on from CAZJNG010000311.1 coordinate 3,138, forward strand.
AAAAATATTGGAAAGATAGAATTTAAGTTTTCAAATCAAGAAACACTAGTACATATACAACAACTTTTTCCTTATTTAGAAAATGGCGATGAAATCTCATTAGATTACTTAAAAACATTGATTGAGAGTTTAAATATTGATGTAGAAATTAACTACAATATACTGCAATACTATATATCAAAAGCAATAATTAATGGAAAAGTTTTAAACAATGTTTGTATAGCTTGCGGGAAAAACCCGATCAAAAAGAAATCTGCTTATATTACATTTTTAAATAAAAATTTTTCAATAGATACTATAGATAAATGGTCTTTTATCAATGATTTCTTAACTAAACTACATGTCGAAGATCTGACTCAAGTTCCTGCAATACCTTTATATTATGTTAAAAAAGGCGATGTAATAGCTAAATTAAAGATAGCTGATGAAGCAGTTAATGGCTTGTCCGTTACCGGTGATGTAGTTCCCTCAGGGAGGTTTCAATCAAATGAATATACATCAGGAG
>CAZJNG010000312.1:0-3619 GCA_964547265.1 uncultured Candidatus Cloacimonadota bacterium
CCTCATTATTAGGGTATAAGGCTAAAGACTTTTTGACCGGAAACATTTTCTTCGCACATATAATTCACCCGGATGACATAAATAGAGTTAATCAGGAAATAGAGAAAAATCTTGAAGAAGGAATCTTGGAATACACACAGGAATATAGAGTTATTGGTAAAAATGGTGATGTATCTTGGGTTGATGACAGAACATGGGTATCAAAAAATGAACATGGCGAATATTACTATTTTCAAGGTATCTTGCTAGACATTACAGAAAGAAAACTTTCCGAAGAAAAACAGAAGAAATTAACAGAGCAATTACATCATAGCCAAAAAATGGATGCAATTGGCAGACTGGCAGGTGGAGTGGCTCATGATTTTAATAATATTCTGGGAGCTATACTTGCTTCATCAGAACTACTAAAAAGAAAAAGCTTTTCTTCTGAAAAACAAATCGAATTTCTTGATTTAATAATTAAAGCAACTCAAAGAGCAAGTGAATTGACGAAAAAGCTATTAGCATTCTCTCGTAAAGGGAAAAAAGACTTCGCTGTTATTGATTGTCTAAAAATTATCAATGACACAGTATCGCTCTTAACTCATACTATTGATAAAAAAATCTCAATCAATATTGAAAATAAAGCTGTTGTTACGACAATAAACGGAGATAGTTCATTGTTGCAAAATGCCTTAGTGAATATGGGTATAAATTCAACACATGCAATGTCTGATGGAGGATTATTAATCTTTTCACTACAAAATGTCTTTTTAAACGCTACTTATTGCGAGTCTTCTCCATTTGATTTAATTCCCGGAGATTACTTGCAAGTAAGTGTTAGAGATACAGGAGAAGGAATGCCTCCGGAAGTACTTGCTAGAATATATGAACCATTTTTTACTACAAAAGAACAAGGAAAAGGAACCGGACTTGGATTACCAATGGTGTATGGTATGGTTCAAGAACATTATGGAGCAATAAATGCATATTCTGAATTTGGTAAAGGGACTGTTTTTCACTTATATTTTCCGGTTGTAACTGAAGATGTTAAATATCAAGAAACTAGTGAAGAAATTATAACAGGTTCAGGAACCATCTTAATCATTGATGATGAAGAATTGATACAAATCACTGCCTCAGAAATGCTTAAGTTTGCCGGTTATAATACCTTAGTCGCAGAAAATGGTCTTATTGGTGTAGAAATTTTTGCTGAAAAACATAATAGTATAGACTTAGTCATCCTTGACATGATAATGCCTGTAATGGATGGCAGGGAAGCGTTTGATAAATTATTCATGATTGACTCAAATGTACCTGTTATCATTTCCTCAGGATTTGCAAAAGAAAAAGATATGGAAGTATTAAAAACTAAGGGAGTTGTCGGATTTTTAAATAAACCTTTTAGAAGTTCTGAACTCACTGAAATTGTCGCAAAATCTATGCGTAAGAGCTAATGACATGATAAATAATGAATTAATCGAATAATTTTCAAGTGAAAAACAAAGGACCTCCAAGATGCTTTTTCCCTCTTGGAGGTCGGTTAAAGGTCTGTTGTGTTTAATTATTGATAGTCAGGAAGTTATCTTATTTGCCTTCCATCATTAATTCTATGTCTTTTTCAGGTTCAGTGATTGCTTGAATGTTAAATTTTTCAACCAGTACACTAACTACATTAGGTGATAAGAAAGCAGGAATTGTTGGTCCTAAATGAATATTTTTAACACCAAGATATAGTAAAGCAAGTAATACTGCTACAGCTTTTTGTTCGTACCATGCAAGGTCAAATGACAAAGGCAAATCATTTATATGATCAAGCCCGAAAGCTTCTTGAAGTTTAAGAGCAATAACCGCAAGTGAATATGAATCATTACATTGTCCGGCATCAAGCACTCGAGGGATACCTTCAATATCTCCTAAAGGTAATTTGATATATCTGTATTTAGCACATCCGGCAGTTAAAATGATAGTGTCTTTCGGTAATTTTTCTGCTACTTCAGTGAAGTAAGATCGTTCTTTATGTCTGCCGTCACAACCTGCCATTACAACAAATCTCTTAATTTTTCCGGCTTTGACAAGTTCAATAACTTTATCAGCTACACCAAGAACAGTGTTATGACCAAATCCGCCAACTATTTCGCCTGTTTCAATTTCAATTGGAGGAGGACATTTTTTTGCAAGTTCAATAAGTTTACTAAAATCCTTTTGACCGCCCGATTTTCTGTCAGAGATATGTGGTACATTGTCGTAACCTGCCATACCGGTAGTAAATATTCTGTCTTTGTATGCATCTTTTACCGGAACTATGCAGTTTGTTGTCATTAAAATAGGTCCGTTGAAGTTTTTAAAATCATCTTGTTGATGCCACCATGAACTTCCGTAATTTCCGATAAAGTGTTTATATTTTTTGAAAGCAGGATAATAATTAGCCGGTAACATTTCGCTGTGTGTGTAAACATCAACACCGGTTCCTTCTGTTTGTATAAGCAATTCTTCCATATCTTTTAAATCATGTCCGGAAATAAGGATACCGGGATTTTTACCTACACCGATATTTACTTTTGAGATTTCTGGATGACCATAAGTACTTGTATTAGCTTCACTTAAAAGAGCCATTACTTTTACTGCATATTCTCCTGTTTTCATTACCATGTCAATAAGCTCAGGAACTGTAGCATCAGGATTTTCTATAAACGCTAAAGCATCAGTCATAAACTGATAAATATCTTTGTTCTCATAGCCAAGCATAGCAGCATGATCACCATAAGCACCAATACCTTTTAACCCTAGAACTATTAGTTCTTTAAGAGAGCGAATATCTTCATTTGAATTTCTTAAGACACCAACTTTTTCAGCATAGGTTAAATAACTGTCTTCGTTTTCAGGTAACCATGTAAGCTCATCAGGAAACTTGCTTAAATCTAGCTTTTCACCTTTTTTATCAAGTTCTGTTATAACTAATTTGCGAAGATTTTCTCTTCTTTCAATAGCTTGTTTAGCATATTCTAAAATTCTTGGGGTATCATGATTTGCATTAGTAATGGTAGTAAATAAACATTGCATAATAAACAAGCCTTGTTCATCTTTTACAATACCTAAATCAAGAGCCTTTTTATTCCAAAAAGCAAGTGAACGCAACGAACTGATCAATAAGTCCTGGGTTTTGGCGGTGTAGTCATATTTACCACACATTCCACGCATTGTACAACCTTTGTTTTGTAATGTCTCCTGACATTGAAAACAGAACATACTCATAGTTTTTTCCTCCGGTTTTTTTGTTGGGTTAAATTTTAAACTAGTTCACCATTTACTGAAATAGTGAACACTTTAACAAATATGAATTTTTGGGCAAGTTCCAAAGCTCTTTGAACTATTATCTCAGTTCCTCCACAGCATGGCACTTCCATTCTTAAAATTGTGATAGATTTGATATTTTTTTCTTTAAAAATCATACTTAATTTTTCGATATAAGGTTCTGCAGATTTATCAAGCTTAGGGCAAAAAATAATTGTAGGCTTTCCCTTCATAAATTTATTATGGAAATTTGCATACGAAAAGGCAGTGCAATCAGCCGCTATCAATAAATCTGCATTATCAAGCCAACTTGCATGAGGATTTACCAAATGAAGCTGGATAGGCC
>CAZJNG010000313.1:0-3599 GCA_964547265.1 uncultured Candidatus Cloacimonadota bacterium
CCCAATCCAATCCATTTATTTGTACTCCAGAAAGTTGCTTTTTTTTGTCTGTCTTCTGCAGATAGACTAAAATCTACCCTTTTATCAGTTTCAATAGTGACTGCCGGAATGCCTACAACTAACTCTTTTAAGCTGATTTGTTTATTAATTGTTCTGTCTTTTTCCAGTCTGAAATTTTCTTCGTGATTTTCATAGCCCGGAGCACTAACTTGCAGTTGGTAATTACCTGTCATAATATTTCTAAAGACATTTGAACCTGTATGGGAAAGATTCGTCCCTGAGTCTGATGTTAGCATAATGTTTGAGTCAACTGGTAAAACACTTACACTAACGGTTCCTCGCTCTGCATTAAGTCTGTAAGTTTTACTAAATTGCGGATGTTTAAACTCGGCTCTTTCGCTTATGTCAGAATATTCATCAAAGCCTTTAATGAGTATATCAAAGACACCTTCAGGATGAAAAAACTGTGCAGGTGTTTTACCATAACTTTTACCATCAACAATAATATCCGCACCCACAGGTGTTGATGTGATAACTACCGGCACATTTAGTTTTATCTGTAAATCAAACTCAAAAAAATTATTTTGTTCATCAACCTCAATCTCTTGTTCTAAGGTATGATATCCTTCCATTTCAATTCTTACTGTATTTTTCCCCACAGGAGATAAAACTCTTCTGGGATTATCAACTTTTTGTTCATTATAGTAAATATCTGTATTTGCAGGGTTAGTTTGAATGACTATGTTTAGGTTTTCAATTACAGCTCTTTGCCTGTCTCCCGTCAATCTTATCCTGTACACATCACCACTGCGAAGTCGTCTGATACCGTAATCACTTAAAACAGCAATCAGAGGTTCATAACCTAAGGCATGCACATCAATAGCTCTTTCATTTGGGTCAATATAAACATGAAATTGCCCTGCAGCCGGATTAGTTAAAGCTATCAGATCAAGTCTTGGTCTAAAGTCTAAATCCACTTCCAAATCAGTTATGAAGATGATACAAGCAGCTCTTTCTCTGTTCACAGTTTGATAACGGGCAGGGACTATGTCGTTAGTTTGCTCAGCATTATCCACAATACGCAACTTGTTTAAATCAGCAAAGATTGTACTGATTGAGATACTAAAGATTAGTAAAATTATTAGTTTTTTCATTATACTTCTCCGTTTAAGGTATTATTTGTTTTGAGTTTAGTTTTCTTTGTATAAGCATTATGCCTCTCTGTTTGTACTTTTGACCTGCAAGCAATGATACTCGCAGAACATATTGATTGCTTCTCTGTCGCTCGCAAAGCCGGACTTGACTTTCAATGAGCGGAGCGATTGTGAGTTGAGGATGATTAATTTTGTCATTCTTAACCTTACAGAATCTCATATTTTGTTCTCACTTCCCTTCTCGCTTCGCTCTTTAACACTGTTAAGTTACTTTGCACCGATTACATCGGATTTAACAGGGTAAAGAATCAAGTCCAAAAAAGCTATTGTATCCAGAATATTACTCCAATACTCTGAAATCAGGCATTTTAACTATATCTTCGTCAGACCACTCGCCGGGTTGCCAGCTTCTTACATAGATACTGGGATCGCCCTCGACAAAGTCAATAAGTAAAAACAAATGCCCTTCGTCAGCGTAGGAACTTGATTTATACTGTTGTCTCATACTTAAAGAATAGACATCCTCATTAGCACTTTTCTTTACAATTTTAAAAGTATTAAAGCCAAGATGGATATCTCTTTGCATATTAAAAATGCGTTGTTGTCTTTCTAAATATTGTTCCTTAGTGTATTGCAGGTATTCAATTTCCTGTTGAGTTCCTTCCATTTCATACCTTTTTTCTGTTTGAGCTTTTTCAACTACTCTACCAACTATAATTACAGCTTCATCAGCAAAGATTTGCTGCAGTGTATTCATATCTCTGTTCATAAAAGCTGTTCGGTATCTTTCTAAAAATTTTACAATGACTTGTCTTTGTTGATTTTCTTCGATACATGCCTGTGTATCCTGTGCGTAGTTCTTATAAAGCTCGTCAAATACATTAAAATTTACATCATTCAGTTTGCCTGATTCGTCAAAATCAAGTATGAGGTATTCCATAGACTGAGTGGCAATACTTCTGTAATTACAATAGACAGGTATGCTTCTTATTTCCCAACCGGTAGCAGTAGGATTGATATCAAAACTAAAATTATTCCCATAGAGTTTGGGTTGATTATGTTTATAAAAATCAGAAAGCTTATTTAGTAAAAAACCATCATTAGCAAAAGAGGTAAACTTACCATCTGCAAAGCCGTCCAAAAACCTGATTAAATCAGCCTGAATTTGAGGGTGAACCGGACAATCGGAAGGATTAATCAAGTTTAAGCTATACTTATCTGATGCAAATTCAAAAGTAGGTTCATTTTTAACAAGTACACTATCAGTTTCATCTTGAACTGTCTCCAAGTTTTCAGGCTCAGATGTCTTTGTGTCAGAAATTATAAAGTTTACTGTATGTTTATTGGAAAAAGAAGGTCTGTTTACACCCTGCCAAAGTTCTGCAACAATAGGGATACAATCTTTTTCACTTGAAAAACGGTATTCTATTTCAATATCAAGACTGTTGTAACTGGTGGCTGCACCCGTAAGAGTACAGGCAGTTTTGCCATCTCTGACTATATTGTTATAAATACTTCCTCTTTCAAGATATGAAAAATGTAAAAGCTGTACCGGTTTTGAGTCAAATTCAAACCTTAAAAAAACAGTTCTCATACTTTCAGAGTCCCATTTATCACCCTCATAAAAAACATTAACATTGTCTAAAATCCTCTTTATCTGAAAAGGAACAGCACTTTTAAGGTTTTGTCCTTTATATTCGACCGTTCTGTCGGGTATGGAATTCATTAAAATCAATGAATAATAATAGTACTGTAAAGCCCTTGAAACATTTACAGAAGCTCTTGCTTCGTTTGCAGCCTCGTAAATATCAAAGATGAGATTTCTGCGTTGCTTGTATTCTTTTTCAAGTTCATCTTTATGCAAATAGTAAAAAATTATATAATTACCATAAGCATCTCTGTCAACTATTGGTTGCAAATAAGAAAATGAAGCAGCTGTATAGGTACTAACCACTGACTCCATAAAGACTTCAGCATCCAGGCTAGACTCTTTGATAACATTTTCAAAACTTGAACTGATAGTAGTGGCTATATTTGCAGAAAGCTCCTTCATAGCTCTTTCTCTAGCCTGATCCCTATCATCAGATTTTCCTTCACCCCAAAAATAATTACTACCGGGAAGCTTGATTTCGTTAACATCGGGAATAATTGCATATAAGTTAAAACTTAATAACATTACAAATAAGGCTACAATTTTTACAACTGTTTTCTCCATAAGACCCTCTTTTACTTTCAACTTTAAGACTATAAAACATAGTATTTAAATACTGTCAAGTTTTTTCCCTGTTTTTTAAAAATTGTAAGCATTTTGGCTATCTCTCTAACACTAAATCCTTTTTCGTGTAAAACCTTAATAGTGTGATACATTTCTATTCCTTTCATTACTTCTTTAATCTCCTATTTTATTGATTAAAGAAGTGTACCATTTTAAACTACCAAAACTGT
>CAZJNG010000314.1:0-2568 GCA_964547265.1 uncultured Candidatus Cloacimonadota bacterium
GATTCTGCATTTTGAGACAGCCTCATAATTATTGTTGTGCAAACAACCTTGTTTGTACCTAAAAGCATAAGCAGCTTACATTCAAAGAGTTAGAAGACAACAAGCAAGGATGCTTGTTGAACGATTCCGCATTTTGAGACAGCTTTTTTTAATAAGCGTGATATTTCATCATGAAGAATAATAATGCAACAATGTTAAGAATCAAATAGGATAAGAAGTCAAACACTTTCTCCGTGCTTACACACGGAGTTATATATGTATCTTACCTCAGGCACTTGTTTTATAATATTTTTGATGCTAAATTAAAACTAATATATCTGTAAGCTTTATTAAATAACAACACATGAGAAACCACAGACCTCCAAGATGCTTTTTCCCTCTTGGAGGTCACTCAAAGATTACCGAGTCCATAATCAAATCTTTTGATTAATACAAAATATGTTATCTTATTGTAAAATAGTATAATATCTAATCTTGAATATACACACAAAAGTATTAAATAAATCAGATTTTCTATACTTTAGTTTATGATTTTATCTGAAGCAAGTGAATTTAATAATTGATTAAACAATTTACTGTAATAACTCATATTTTTATCAATTTAAGAAAAATAATTTTGAATAATACTCATAATTATTTGCTAATTTTTATTGTTAATATTTTTTTAATAATATTAATATTATCAAGATGTTAGGGAGTGTCTATAAAACTAGTTTACATATTATTATTGACAAGCTACTACTAATAGTTTTTTTTTGCATTTAATAATTTGGAAATTTTAACATTGCTTAATAAAAGCTTAATCTTTCTTGATTATTCTTAATATAATATTATTAAAAAATTTAGGAGTGTTTATGAGTTTATTTTCGAGACTATTTAAGACTAAAAAATTAGTAATTATTAGTTTATTTTTCGTATTTTATTCCTTTTCTTTATCAGCTGCAACTATAAGTGGTATTATTACTAATGCAAGTAATGGTCAGCCAATTGAATTTGCAAATGTGGTTATTAAAGGAAAATCACAAGGAGCTTATACCAATAACAAAGGGTATTTTGTTATAACAGATGTTGTGCCGGGCGAGCAGACCGTTTTTGTGTCTCATGTATCTTTTTCAGTAAATGAGGTTAATGTCAATGTAAAAGACATTAAAGATGATATATATCTTAGGATAGAATTAGCTGCAAGAACAATTGCTATGGAAGAAGTGACAGTCTCAGCAAAAAGTATTTACGAAGAAGTTAATACCAGAGAAATTGTTGTTAGCCAGATTTCAAGAAGCACAAAACAGTTACTTGATGTGGTTCAAATAGCCGAACCTGATGTATTTCGTTCGATAATCACATTGCCCGGAGTAACTCCGATAGCTGATTTTTCATCAGGAATGTATATCAGAGGTGGTAGTCCTGACCAAAACCAGATATTATTAGACGATATAGATGTTTATAATCCAAGTCATTTTGGAGGATTATTTAGTACTTTTAACACAGATGCTGTGGAAAGTGTTGATCTTATGAAAGGAGGATTTCCTGCAAAGTACGGTGGCAGATTATCCTCTGTTTTAGATGTCAGAAACAGAGACGGTAACAGAAAACATCATCAGGGAGTTGCAAGGTTAAGCCTTATAAGCCTGTCATCAACTCTCGAAGGACCTTGGAAAATTGGCGGTGAGTCAGGTTCTTATATGGGCTCTTTCAGAAGAAGTTATTTGGACATTATGAGAAAAGCTATCGAGGCGATCCCTGATTATTATTTTTATGACGGGCATGCTAAACTCAACTGGGATATGGGTAAAAGAAATAAACTTATGGTAAGTACTTATTTTGGACATGATAAACTCAAGATGGATTTTGGTGCTGATTTTTTAATTGACTGGGGTAATAAAACTTTAACTACCCAATGGGTACATATATTTAATCCACAGTTGTTCTCTCATTTTGTGATTGCAGGTAGTCATTTTGAATCTTCAATGGGCTTTTCTGATTCCGATAACTCCTTTAAAAGATATAATAGTATAGATGACTTATCAATCAAAGCTATGATGAGTTACAAACCAAATAATTATCATTTATTAGAATATGGTGTTGAAACAAAGTATAATATCATTGAGTTTAAAAATCAATCGAATTTTGATATCGCACCGGAAAGAATGCCATTTATAGAAGCAAAATCATTAACAACAGATTTTTATCTCCAAGACTCATGGATTATTAATACTTTTTGGACATTTCAACCGGGAATCAGGCTTACTAATTATAAAACTTTAGATGTCAATTTAGCTCAATCACCATCGGCAAATTTATGGAGATTATCACCGAGAGCATCTTTAAGAAGAAGTTTATCAATTTATTCAAATGTCTTTGTTAGCTATGGCAGATACTATCAGTTTTTAACACTTATCAGTCCCGGTATGAGTACACCTTTAGATGTTTGGTTTCCTATAGATAATTCTGTAAGTCCGGGTTTGGCAGACCATTATATTTTTGGTTATAAAAGCCAAATAACTGATGGCTTAGGCTTTGATTTTGAACTGTATTATAAAGATATGGACAATCTTGGTGAGTATAACT
>CAZJNG010000314.1:2578-3595 GCA_964547265.1 uncultured Candidatus Cloacimonadota bacterium
GCCACAGAACACGAATGGAATAACGATACAATGACACTCAAAGATGTCTTTCATATTGGAAAAGGCGATGCAAAAGGTGCAGAAGTCTTACTCAGAACAGACAAATGGGGCTGGGCAGGTTTTATTGGCTATTCATACAGCATAACAAGAAAAAAACTTGAGGGCTTAAATGTCAATCCGCAAACTAACAAACCTGAATACTTTTACCCTAAATATGACAGAAATCATCAAATGAATATAGTACAAGCTTTTAACCTAACTGAACAAACAGGAAAGCAATTATGGGGTGCTGATATACTTTTTGGAATAACTTATGCCTACGCAACCGGTCAACCTACCGCTGTTCCTGAAAAAATATTCTATACAAACGAACAAATACAGTTCCTTTATAGCTATGCAGACAGAGAACGCTTACCTAACTATTCAAGACTTGACTTAAGTTTTAAATTGCAATGGCATAAAAAATCTCATACAATCGAACCTTATCTACAGGTTATAAATGTAACAAATAATAAAAATGTCTTCAGTAGAAATTATTTTGTAGATTTTGAAGGAAATGATATGGTACTAAAATATGAAGATAGTAATCAATTCCCTTTAATCCCGTTCATCGGTGTAAATATAAACTGGTAAGGAGTTATTAAATGAAAAAAATATTTATTATAGTTATATGTCTAATAGGATTAGTATCATGTCAGAAGTTCGTATCAGGAGTAAGATTTGATAATGATTATATTGTGGTTTCCGCAATTTTGTACGGTGGCGAACTAATAACTAAAGAAAACCCTGTTTTTATAGGTAAAACTATCGATGTAAATGGAGGTAATCTAATGGAGTTTGTTTATTATGATGCCATCGTTAAAATACAAGAAAATGACACAGACAATATTATTGAACTAGAGTTTTTTGGAGATGAAACAGGTTTTGGATATTACGATTCTACTAATAGTTTTTTTATCGAACATGGCAAAACATACATACTAACTGCAGTTACACAAGATGGCACAGTAACGGCAA
>CAZJNG010000315.1:0-3582 GCA_964547265.1 uncultured Candidatus Cloacimonadota bacterium
AAGGGTGTTTGCACAACAGTAATCTTGCACAGTCTCATCACAGAATTGTTCAACATGCACCCTTGCTTGTTGTCTTCTAAATTGCTTAATATGAGTTACTTATGCTTTTAGGTGCAAACAAGGGTGTTTGCACAACAGTAATCTTGCACAGTCTCATCACAGAATTGTTCAACATGCACCCTTGCTTGTTGTCTTCTAAATTGCTTAATATGAGTTACTTATGCTTTTAGGTGCAAACAAGGGTGTTTGCACAACAGTAATCTTGCACAGTCTCATCACAGAATTGTTCAACATGCATCCTTGCTTGTTGTCTTCTAAATTGCTTAATATAAGTTACTTATGCTTTTAGGTGCAAACACCCCATTAAAACCGGTACCGAGACGGCTCGTCTCGGCAGTTTTTATAAGTATGATTCACAAAGCTTAATTTCTTGATTTACAACAGATTATAATATTTTTTTGTAATGACATGACCGGATGAGCCGTCCGGGTTACTATTTAAATGACTATTAGATTCTAACTCAGAAAAGTCAGCTTCAATAACTTTTATCAGAACGAATAAATAATTAAATTATATATTTAATATTGTGTACAATCTACTAATCTTTTCAAGGGCAGGAATTAGCTCATATTCTAAAACATCAGCTAACATAATCCAGTCTTTTTGCTGTTGAATATCTATAACTTTGTCTAATTGTTGACTTAAATCAGCTATATAACTTGTAAATACTATATCATTATCGACAATCGTATCAAGAGGTTTTCCGATCAATATGGTTGCATCTTCAAGAATTTTTAAAAACCATTGGAGATTTTCAATACCTTGCACAAACTTTGTATTAGCTTCAGTGTCGTCTTGAATTCTAAACGCATCAGCAATTTCTTCAATCTCTTTTAAGAGCATACTTAACTGATCTTTGGAATTTTGCAAAACTTGTCTGGCAATTATTGATGATTCTTCCACTCTGACATGGAGTCTGTCTTCATCAAGCAAATAAATCTTTGCAGCATTATGATACCAGTTAGACTCCAGAATTTTATCATTTAAAATTACTTCTGTCATAATACTACCCGGAGCTAAAGTAACTTCTATTTTTGTTATAACATCCAATAATGTACTTATCGAGGCGATTTTAATTTCCCGAGCTTCATCATTTACAAATACCTGCATAATATCTCCTATTAATAGTTTAGTATGTTGACTTATATTTAATTAAATCAGAAAGTAACTGACATTGAGTGTATAAATTTTTATAAACATTAATGGTCTTTTTTGAAATCATAACTATATCTTCATCTTCAATTTCTGATTCCTTAAATGTTGTGAACCAAAACCAATCGTAAATCAATTCATACTCCTTTGCTATATCAAATAGTTTTTGTTTATCACTTTTTACATATTGAAGTATTTCCTTAATCTTGTCAAGGTTTTTTTTAGTATATTCAATCTTTTCTAAATAAACTATAATATTTAAAGTATATTTTGAAACACGAGATAAATATTCAATGAAGTCATCAAAAACATATTCTTTTAATGTATAGCTTTCTTTAACACCTGCGAAATACTCACTAAACAAATGTAAACAATAGCTTTTATCATTTAAATTATCCCCTCTTAAAACTAATGCCCATATAAATCTTTTTATCTCAAAGATATAAGCATCACGGGATAATTGATACCTAAAAAAAGGCAGAAAGAATTGAAAGCCAAAAATATCCTTTTTACTCAAATAAAAGTGAACGGCGGTTTGTTCTTTCATGCGCGATAAATATACCTCTGATTTTCTATCAGTTTCACTTACTTTATACATTATTACATCATATACTATTTCAGGTTTTATCATGTAATGGCAGTTCCAGTGTGTGCATTTATGTTCAAAATTACAAGGATGGCATTTAATATCTGCTTCAATGATTATCGCATCTTGACAGTATGGTCCGGTTTCCCATTTGCTGACAGGACCCAAGGATATATCTATAATTGGCTTTTTCAGAGTTGTGGCAATATGCATAGGTCCGGTATCATTAGTCAACATCAAGTCTATCCTGTTTATGGCAGTTATAAGCTCATCTAAATTAAAATCGCCTAAAGTATTGATAAAATTGTCATTTTCAATGTCATCAAAAACTGATTTATAACTCAGTTCATTATAACCACCAAATAAGACTACTAACATGTTTCTTGTGTCTGTAAGTAGTTTTATTAGTTTACGATACAGAGAAACATCCCAAGCTTTATTTGATTGGCTTGCACCGATATGAATGCCAATAACTTTTTTATCTTTAGATTGATTGCGTTGTAGAAACTTATCCAGCTTACGGAGATTGACACTATCTGCCAAACCATGATTTGCTTTAATATAATAATCAGAAAATTCAAGCCTTAAGTTTAACAAACCGGCAAAAATATCGACCAGATTAAAACAATGATCTCCTAGCTGGTGTTGATTTGCTAAATGATAAGCAATAAAATCAGAAGTTATTTTTTGTTCATTATTGGCAGTATATTGCATTCCTGCTTTTTGCTTAGCATTGATTAAATAAGCAAGCAAAGAACTTTGTTTTGAAACAATAGGATTCAGTAAAATATCATAATTATTATTATTCAGGTCTGTGATAATCTTATACAGTTCACCATAAGCAGTCCACAGATCGCTTTTTATATTATCTCCAAATATCTCATTGTCAAAAGAATAGACTTTGTTTATATTATCAAAATGATTTGTAACAGGGCTAAAGACACTCATTACCAGCAAATCAGTTTTAGCATCCGGATAATGCCTTTTAATTGCATTAATAAGACCTGTAGTCTGAATCAAATCACCCATTCTCGTTAGATTAATTATTAAAATTTTCAATGCTATTCTCCTGTGCAAAAAGTATCAAGCAAAAGCAAAAAGGCTTCATAATTTTTTAAAGTCCCTTTTGATTTGTGTAGTTCATTAAAAACTCTCTCATAAGAAAATCTTAAACCCGGCTCAATTTTGTTTAAAAATTTTTCTAATTCCCCATCTGTACACAAGCTTAAAAATTCTTTAATCTTCTTATTTTCATTATAGATGCTCCGATTAAACACCGGAGAATTCTCTGAAATAACTTTCAACATATTCTGCAATCTTAAATCATAGGTATGAAACTTTAAAACTTTATCTTGACCTGCTTTAGCTATCTTTTCTCTTAAATGCTCATTCTTTAAATAAAACTTTATCTTATCTTCAGCTTCTTCGATTGAAGAAAATAACACAATCTCCTGATCAGGTTCAAATAACTCTCTAACTGATTCTCTGTCATCTACTAATTGAAAACCACCACAAGCAGCTATTTCAAAAGTACGAGGATTTACAAAATCTCCAAAAGTATCAAACATTTCGTTATTCATCGAAGAATGAAGATTAACATTAATTTTACTTGTTTGATAGATTATATTTGACTGTTCTATGCTTATCCGACAATCATTCAAAGGCAAATTTACATATGGGAGCAATTGATTATCCCATCCACTTCCCCAGATTTTAAATTTATCCTTTATCTGTAAATCATTAGAAAGCCTGCTAAAAAAGTTCACTCTATTTGGATAAGCTGC
>CAZJNG010000316.1:0-3572 GCA_964547265.1 uncultured Candidatus Cloacimonadota bacterium
TGACAGGTAGATATGTTTAAATATAGCAAAGAAGAAATTCAAAAAATCACCAAAACAAATATGGATGCCTGGAATGAAGTCATGCCATTACATCAACTTGCAGCAAAAAGTAAACTTGATAAAGAATTTTCTAAAAAAGGATTTTCTGTAATTCCTGAAAATGAGCTAATAGAATTAAATAATATTGGCTTTCGTGCTAAAAATATTATACATCTTGCATGCAATAATGGAATTGAGTTATTATCTTTAAAAAATCTTGGTGCTGGGACATGTTTGGGAGTCGATATATCTGAAGAAGCTATCAAAGAAGCAAAAGAAAGAGCTGATAAATGTAATATTGCCGTTGATTTCATTCAATCTGATGTTTATGAGCTTAGTGAATATTTCAACAATCAGTTTGATATCGTTTATTTTACAATCGGAGCCTTATGCTGGATGCCGGATTTAGAAAAATTATGGATGACTGCAAACAGACTTTTAAAAGAAAATGGAATTATATTTATTCATGAACTACATCCCTTTGCTCTTATTTTTGCAGGTGACGAAAACAAAGAAAATCCTCTACAAATTAAGTATCCATATTTTACCAGTGAACCGGAAATTTATAATGACAGCTTAGATTATGTGGGAAAATCAAAAGAAAAAGGTAAAACAAAGATAAACTTCACTCATACTGTATCTGATATAATTCAGAGCTTATTATTATGCAATTTTAAGATTATAAACTTTATGGAGTATCCTACTGATATATCTACCATCTTTACAAGTATTGAAAGATTAAAACTTTCTTTACCATTATCTTTTATTATGATTGCTCAAAAATCCTGATTAGCCATTTATTGGAGTTTAAAAACATGATAAAAAATATTTCTATTGCAATTATTTTATTAATATGTTCATACACAATGTTTGCAATTGAGTTTGTAAAAATTAAACCGGAAAAGGCATCAAACCTAAAAAATTTCTATATAGCAAAGTATCCTGTAAACCAAAAAGAATATTTTGATATAATGGGACATAACCCTTCACTGTTTCAAGGAGATAACTTGCCTGTAGAAAGAATAAGTTGGTATGAGGCACTTGTTTTTTGTAATAAGCTAAGCTTAAAAGATAATCTTGAACCGGTTTATATATTAAGAAATGAAAAAAACCCTGATTTATGGGGACCAATTCCTAATCATAGAATGCGTAGTTGGACAAGAATTAAAGCAGATTCAACAGCTAACGGATATAGATTACCTTACCATAACGAATGGCAATTCATTTTTAATCAGTATTTTGGAAAATTTGATTTAGATGAAAACTTCTATAAGAAAATATCAAAATATGCATGGACTCATATCAATTCAGAAATGCAAACTCAGCCTATTGGCTCAAAAAAAGCCGATAAATTCGGTTTATATGATTTTCTGGGTAATGTATTAGAATGGCGTTTTGATCACTATGGGAGTTTATCTCTTGAATACTTCAATTATTCAACCACAGAAGATGAAATATTCTATTCCTGTTTATCTTATAATACCTTAAAATTAAGTAACTTCAGTGTATTAAAAGATCGTCGAGGTTTATATCCTGTGTTAAAAAACTCACAAATAGGAATCAGACTGGCTAAAAATTGTAAGTGATTTAGCCAAAATGAGTTGGATAAAATTTTTATGGTCTCTTTGAATACTTAATCTCATAGTTAAAGATTTTTTAAAATCGGAAATAATTTAATAATTTGGCATTAAAACTCATCTTACTTTAAGTAAATTATAAGACTAAACTTCATATCATTATGTTTATTAATAAACAGCTATAAATAAAAAATCCCCTTAATTGAAATTAGTTTATATTTTATAAAATATAAAAATAATCTATTTTACTAGCTGACTACTAGAAATAAATAACTAAGATACAGGCGATGCGATTTTCTCTAGGTCTGCTGTACCTACCAATTTAGTGACTATATAACTACGGAAATTCTGTTGAATTATCTTCGTATAGTATAAATTCGGCTTTCGCTTACGCAAATTTTAAAAAATATTTAGCAATTAAAAAAAGGCAGACGATGTCTGCCTTCTTAATTTTTAAGTATTAATTAATAAAATAAGTATCTAAAGTCTTCTGTTTTGGCATCTTTGAGTACTTTTTGATACCATTCAGAATAGTGAGTTTGTTCTTTTCTTTGTTTGTATTCGCTAATAAGTTGTTCTTTTTGTGCGTTAAAATCTTCAATATTAGCATGTTGTCTTTGTTCAATAAAAGCAATGTAAGAGCCTTTATCTGATTTAACGAGATTTGTCCACTCATTAGTTTCGGTATTGAAAACTTGTCTGTTAAGTGATTTGTCCAAACCAATTTGTGGGATGCTTCTGTTGATAGTTATGTCTTTAAAATCGATAACTTTAAAACCTGCTTCTTCAGCTTTTTTGAAATAATCTTCAGGTTGATTGCTACTGAGTATATCATTAGCCATTTTATTGACTATCTCAATGCGTTTTTGTTTATCTAGTTCTCTTTTAATAACTTCTTGTACTTTTTCAAGTTCTTGAATATGAGAACCTATCCTATAAGAAAGCTCTGCAATGATATAAGAACCATCAAAAGTTCTAAGAGGTTCAGCAAGGTAACCGATTTTTTTAGAGAAAGCTTCTTTAACAAGATGAGGGTAACGACCAATACCTGGAATAAATTCTGTTTCCTCGTTAAACTCAGCAGTTTCTTTTATTTCAAAATTGTTATTCGTTGCAGCTTTTTCTAAGTTATTATCTTTAGCATAATCAAAAATATCGTCTGCAAGATTTCTTAACTCCATTTTTGTTCTGTCTGAAGGTTCAATTTTGATTAAGATATGGCTTGCTTCAACTTCTTTTTCACCTTTGTCATTATTTCTTGTATTTGTAAGTTTTAGGATGTGCCAACCGAAATTAGTCTTAAAGGGTTCGCTGATATCGCCAACATTCATAGCAAATGCTTTTTCTTCAAACTCAGGAACCATTCTTCCTTTACCAAAAAATCCGAGCTCTCCCTTATTAGCAGCAGAACCGGGATCTTGAGAATATTGCTCAGCTAGAGTTCCAAAATCTTGTCCTGCAGAAACAAGATCATAAATATAATCAATTTCTTCTCTTGCCATATTAATATCATCAGGAGAAGCTTCAAGTTTGAGTTGAATATACTTATATTTTCTTGCAGGTTCTTTTCTGTATTTTTCTTTATTGTTATTATAGTAATTTTTTATTTCATCTTCACTGACTTCTTGAGCCGGAGCTTTGTTCCAATCAAAGAAAATCACTTTACCAGTTGCTTTATCATTTTTTTCAATCCAGTCAATTCGAACTGAATCTTCTGTAACTACAACTTGATCTTTAATTTTTCTTTCAAGTTTTTCATAAGGGAGTAATTCTCTGATATATTGTTCAAGTTGATATGCAAAGTAATCATCAGAAGCAATTGCACTTAAATATTTTTGATTATCAAATACACCATCAGTCATAAATCCCGGGTTTTGTGTAATTTCTTGCGGTGGGTCATTTCTGAACTTGTGTAAAATATCTTTATCGGATACTTTTATACGATAGTTTTTAATT
>CAZJNG010000317.1:0-3570 GCA_964547265.1 uncultured Candidatus Cloacimonadota bacterium
GAATACAATGGCAAACTTGATAAAGATCTCATCTCATCCAAAGTTCTATTATCATAAAACTTTTTATTTTTATCCTGATTTGGTATAAAAGTAGCTAAACCTTTCATATTACCAATAATTATTAATAAACCTTGATAATAAGAATGATTAAACTTTTTAAGTTCTTCAGAATTTTTATTCTTTTCAGTTTCAATTACTATCCCTCTGTTTTCTAAGTCTGACAAAAAGTTTTTTAAGGCATATAACCCGGGTTTTATTTTAATTATATCATTATTTGTTTGTACAATCCGTCTAATACTGGCAAAAGGTGTTTTTGTTTTCCATTCACACTCTTTTATTTTAAAGACTTCACGATACAGTTGATCAAGAGTTGCTATTCCTTTTAATCTTTCTAATGTAAAAATTACAGCTTCGTACTGTCTCATTTCTCTCTCCATAAGCTTATTATTTAAACTAGAAATTAAAAATATAAAATTTCATTTAATAGTCAAGCATAAAATCTCTCAATATGAGAAAAAAAAGCCAAAACACTCTATGTTTCTGTATTAAGAACAGGTTTACAATTTATCTTTTTTTAAATAGTAAGATATAAATAAAAAGCGGACATCCTAAAAATGAAGTGATAATACCAACGGGGAGTTCTATTGGTAAAAGGTGCATTGCCAGAAAGTCACAGAAGATTAAAAAGACTGCTCCTCCGATAATTGAATAGATAAAAACTCTTTTTTGCTCTGCTCCAAAGATTAAGCGAACTAATTGCGGTACTATCAAGCCTACAAAGCCGATAATACCGGCATAAGCAACGCAAATACCTGTCAAGATTGAAGAAACAAAAAAGATTTTCTTTCTGAGTTTTACGACATTGATACCCATACTTTTAGCGACTTCATCACCGGAAGTGAGTATATTAAGTTGATTAGAAAGACAAAACAGATAAAAACAAAACACTAAGGACAAGGCAAAAAAGAATAAAAAGTAAATCCATTCTTTATTACTAAAAATATGTCCTGTATTACCCATTAAAACCTGTAAAATCAAAGCCGTATCTTTCTGAAACCAATATAACATTAATGATATTAATGAAGAAATAAACATCCCTGTAATTATCCCCGAAAACAATAATCTGTTTGGATCTCTAAATTTGCCTGCATTTGCCAATGCCCATACTAATATCATTGTAAATAAGGCACCAATAAAACCAAATAACGGCATCAAAACAATAAAACCGGTCAAGCCACCAATGATGCTACCTAAAGCCGCACCTGATGAAATTCCCAGTATATACGGCTCTGCTAAAGGATTATTTAACATTATCTGATAAACAGACCCTGTGCCTGCTAAACTGATACCACACAATACAGTAAGTAAAAAACGAGGTAATCTTAAATGGATTAAAATATTATAAGTTTTAAAATCAAAGAACAAATATAAAAGACTTATTCCAATAAAAAAAAGTATCAATAACGAGAATTTTACACTGTTTAGTCTGTTATTCTTGACCATAAGGCTTATTCATCTCCGTAAAAAACCTCAATTAATGATTGTATCCCTTGAATATTTCGTGGTCCGGCTCTGAGTAATAAATCAGGATTAACTTCATCAATCGTGTAAATTTTATTATTCCTTACGGCATTAATATTTGTCCAGCCTTTGCGATTTTTTATATCCTGAGCAGTGATTCCCGGATAGGTTAAAATTATAATATCCGGATTAAGTTTTACTACATCTTCAGAACTAACTCTGGCATAATCCCTTATGAGTGAAGGAAATATATTTTCAGCACCTGAAAGTAAGAGTAGTTGTCCCAGATATGAATCATTTGAAGCGGACATAATAGGGTCACCATATATTTCAATAAATACCCTTGGTTTATCAATCCTTGTATCTGCTAACTGCTTATACTCACTTATATGAGTCATGAAGGATGTTTTAAGTGAGTCAGCTTTTTCTTTCACATTACAAATCACGCCCAAAGTATCAATTACAGTCATTAGTTCTCTTATATTTTTAGGATATAGTTGAACTGTTTTGATATTCATTTTATTTAGTTGAGTTGAGATTTCATTTTGCTCAAGTGCTGTTGTGAATACAATATCAGGATTAAGAGCAATAATCTTTTCCAGATTTAGCTGTCCAAAATTTCCAACTATTTCTTTAATTTGCATTTCTTGAGGATAATCACACTCAGCGGTTATTCCTACAATCTTATCACTTACCCCAAGATATGACATTATCTCAGCTATTTCAGGAGATAAAACAACATATTTTGTGTCTTTATTGCTATCCTGAACAGAACAGGCAATTAAAACAATACTTAAAAATAAACCAACAGCGATTCTACTCTTTAAAAAAGTAGTTTTACTCAAAAAAAATAAGGCTTTCATTTTTCCCTTTCCAGTGTGCCTGATGCGTCCCGGGAAAGGGCTTAAAGCCTTTTGTCAATCTATCCTTGCTCCGAGGATAATGACCCGGAACACATTGGCAGGTTTCCTGACTTGCGGTAGGTTTTTGTTAGTTTTAGCCTTCCCGTTATTTCTAACAGTGACTAAAACAGCCTTTAAAACCGCTTACAGTGGCGGAGACCGTTCTCGCTTTTCACGAGATTCCCTTTTACACTTGCACCAATATGTCTTTTATGTTAATTTGATTTCCCGGCTTTTTTTGTCAAGGAAAATATGAAAAACTTAGACTATTTTCCAGATTATAATAAACCTAAAGCAATAAAAAATACTAAATTTTTTCCAGGAGTCGGGAAAACTCATTTCTCAATCTTGAAAGAGAAAACATATCGAATATTGTAGATTTAGCTTTTTGAGATATTATTTCCTTATTATACTTAACATTTTCTATATCCTGAATACAGCTTACAAAATCTTGTGCTTCAAAACTATCAATCACAAAACCATTTTCTTTATTGTTTATAAAATCAGATACTCCTCCAACATTAGTTGACAATACTACCTTACCACAAGCCATCGCTTCTATTAAAGCTACCGGAGTACCTTCATTTATTGATGTAGAAATTACATAGTCAAGATCACTATAAACAGGTTTCAGGTCAGTGATAAAACCGGTAATTATAATTCTATCATTTAAGCCTTTATCGTCAATCTCATGTAGAATATCATTTTTCAAGTCACCGTCTCCAACAATACAAAAGTAATAATTATCATTGATTGCTAACAATTTCTCGGCTATTGATAAGAATAATTTATGATTTTTTATGGCTGTAATTCTTCCAATAATGCCTATTGTAACAGCATAGTCAGGAATATTAAACATTCTTTTGAAGACATTGCAATGACTAAGATCAGGTAAAAAATAGTCAAAATCCAAACCCAACTTTATAACTTCAATCTTTTTTGTTTTACAAATATTTAAGCTAAGAAGCTCTTGCTTTTGTTTATCACTAATTGCAATAATCTTTGTACTTATCAATGACAAAATTTTTTCAATGGCTATAAAAACAGCTGTCTTTAACGGAGAAAAATACCCTTTAAAAACATTACCGTGAAATGTGTGTATGATAACCGGAACTCCTGCAAAAAATGCTGCTAATCTACCTAATGT
>CAZJNG010000318.1:0-3565 GCA_964547265.1 uncultured Candidatus Cloacimonadota bacterium
TGCTACTTCCTTAAAATCCTAATTGCTTCTATAGGGATTTCATGATAATAGGCAGTTGTTTTAACTTTATACTGCATAAGATTATCAATTGCAGTAACTCTACAGGCAATCCAATGTTCATTTAAAGCTTGCTCTCTATCTATAGGACTTTTAAAGCTATTAAAAACAAACACAGTGTCATTGACTTTAATGTTTGCAATAGTTGCAGGTTCGGTTGCATAAAAAAACTGAGTAATATTTACAATATTATCCTTATGATGAATAAACTCAGCTTCATTTTTATCATTTGGTGTTTTTACCATTCCGGCAACTAATCCTGACAACTTAGATTCTTGATAATTAAACTTTTTTGGTAGAATAATATAGTCATTAAGAGAGAATCCATGCGAATCAACATCAGTACTCTCAGTAATTGAGTACCTTGTTACTTGATGGCTAGTAGAATTACTATTTGAGGTGGTTATTGAATGAGAACTTGATTGCATCTTTTCTTTTGCTGATAGAATTAAATCCATTGCTTCTTTAATATTATCTTCACCATATTTCACTAAGAGCAAAGCCTTGATTGCATCCTGATAGTTTTCAGCATAAAAAAGTCTTTTACCTCTTGCTAAATTATCTTCACTTGAAGTCTTTACATCAATCTCAATAAACTCTTCAACCTTACCTAACATAGTTTTAATCTCTCTAGAATTAATAGAAATATTATTAAAAGCTTTGTCTTTGGCATCTGATTCATTTCTTTCACTCATGCCTTTACCATTACCTTTAAGCGAACCAAGTACCTTTCCTGAAGAAACTATTCCAAACTCTAAATCTAATTCTGCAGAAACTAAATATTTCGGAGCACCCATACCTTCCACAATCTGTGAATCCCTGACAAAGGCAGTTCCTCGCATGAATAACTCGGCTTCATCTTTATGAAACACATTATTAGCTGATAATATTCTAATCAATTGTCTTTGTGTTTGTGGCAAATTATTGCCATTTTCATCTGATACAGAAACAGTTATATCAATTGGCAGGTTTTCATATACTTTATAATAAGCTTCACCGCTTAAATTTCTGATAAATGAATTGTAATACTTTGGAAAATTAAATGGATTAATATTTATTACAATTTTCCCTCTGTCACCTCTCTCAGGGATTGCAATAACAAAAGCTGAGTAATTCCCTAAAGTATCAGTGAAACCTTTCTCAAGAAAAGTTCCATCACCATAATTAATTATAACAGGAAGATTTATTAGATTTATTTTTTCTCCTGAACTATTTCTTGCATAAGCATTAAAAACAATTGCTTCTGAAAGCATGACACCACTTTTACCTGATTGTTGATTTCCGTTTACTACTTCAAATCTTATTGAACTAATTAAGCTCTTAACTGCACCTTCAATATCACTTACGGTTATACTCTCAGTTGTAGTAAAAGGTTTTGTAGAAAGATTATTGTACAAAACTTTTTTTGTAATATAATCAGGTAATGAACTCTGTAAAGTCGAATAAACCTCAAGAGCCATAGGAATTTGACCTGAATTCTTTAGCCTTTCAGCAGTTTTTAGATTAGTCTGAAGTTCTGACCAGTTAGATTCTAAATCATTCAACATTTGGCTGAGCATTCTTCGTTTATTAATATAAACCATTACATAGTTCTGACCCTTTGAGACTTCTTGCTGCATAATTTCCATGCCTTGTAACTGATACTCTGCTGTAGTTTTAACAGCAGAATAAACTTTATCGGTATAGAAACTCTTACTTTCTGTCTCAGTCGAACTAAACTCTGTTTGAGTGACAGCTTCAACATTTATTGATATTTGTTGAATCAAATCTTGCTTAGCTTTTGATATTGCTTCTTCATAGTTATTACCTGAACCAATACCAACAATAAATTCATTAGGATCATAATATTTTTTTGGATTACTATACCAAATAGGGGTAGCATTGATTATAAAAATAAACATTAAAAATATAAAAATCAATAACTTTTTCTTCACTTTAATCCTCCTGTAATTATAGAATATTCCGATAGTTAATAACATTTATCGTTATTACTATCGGAATATAAAATTATTTTCATAATAGTTTAATCAATTTTCAGTAAAATCATTTTTCTATTTATATTTATAGTTGAAAGCTTAGCACCATAAGCTGAAGAATTAAAAATTCTTCTCAAATCTCTAAATACAATACGAGAACTAGAATACTTATCAGGGTCACACCAGATTAAATAATCAAGTGTTTGACTTGTGGCAATATTTTCTCTGTATCGTTTTGATATTTGAGCAACTGCATCCATAAAAGTATCTTGTATATCCATTATGTCATCATCTGAATAAGTAGAGCTGATATTAATAACAAGCTTATACTGAATTCCATTCTGAGCATCAGAAGACCAATATGTTAAAACCCTTGACAGTACATTGTTTATTGCTGCATTCATTGCTTCTTCAATCGAAATGCTTGCTTCTCCTTTTCGACCTTGGCTATACCCGGTTTCAGTTCCGAGTAATCTTCCTGTTGTAGTTTCAAAAGCTCTGACTATCATAGCATATCGTTTTGTGCCATATCCTGCATCTTCATAAGAACCTGCAAAAGTAATATATACATCAGAACCTATAGATAAAGCTAATTTATATGCTATATCGTCCTGACGATCACCTAACATTTGTTGAGCTTCATTCAATGTATTTAAAACCTCTGCCTGCTGAGGTACAATAACTTCATACTGTTGTGCAGTCAGGTGACTTTCAATTACCGAAGCTGCATGACGAATAAGTGGGTCATTTCTTAGCAAGTCAATTGGACTTTCACCTTTTTTTACTTCAGGTATAACCATTAACTGAGGATAACCGATAGCAGCAGAAATTTCTTGTCTTCTTTCAATTATTTTAAAATTTTCTAAATCACGAATAATACTCTCACGATTAACTTTAACAACTTTTGAAATTCTTAGACCTTGTCCATCATCGAGTTTAACACGAGTCTTGAGTTTGTCATCTTCATAAGTGATATATCTTGAAACATTTGCCATATCAAAAAAATATGATGTATGATGTTCAAATCTAGTTCTTTCATCTTGGGTTCTTAAAAGAGGGTCAGTGCCTGAATACAGCAGAAAATATACAGCTGATCTTTTTGCATCCTCTGTTGCTTTTCTTACTCCATTATCATCAACATCTTTAATTTTTGCCCTCTTACTTCTTTCAGTGGAATTATAAATACCTGTTGCTTCCAACATTACCTCAGCAGAAGAAGAAGCTTCAACAAAGACAGCTTGCTTAGATGTTGGAATATTTGCAAACACAAATGTCGTAAACATAACAAAAATTGTCATTGTAAAAAGTATTACTTTAGTTTTCATAATTACTCCTTATATTCATATTATAAAATATACTTTGATAAGTCTTCATCTTGAATCAAAGGATTTACTTTGTCAAGAATTATTTGTTTATTAATCAAGATTTCTTTGATTTTTGCATTTGGCATTTCAAAAAGTAAATCTTCCAAAACGGCGTTTAATATAGTTTGTAATCTTCTGGCTCCAATATCTTCCATTTTTTCATTTGCT
>CAZJNG010000319.1:0-3562 GCA_964547265.1 uncultured Candidatus Cloacimonadota bacterium
CTCGTGCTGCTGTTGAGGAAGGTATTGTACCTGGTGGAGGTGTAACCCTTATCCAAGCTGCTAAATCACTTGTCACTGATGAAAACGCTTCTCACGAAGAAAAAGTTGCTATTGAGATAATCAAAAAAGCTCTTTGTGTTCCTGCTATTCAAATCGCTAAAAATGCAGGTGAAGAAGGTGCTGTAATTGTAGAAAAAATTAAAAACTCAGATATTGTCGAATTTGGGTATAATGCTTCTACCGGCGTTTTTGAAGATTTATTTAAAGCAGGCGTTATTGACCCTTCAAAGGTTGTTCGTTCAGCTATTCAAAACGCAATCTCTATTGCTGGACTATTCTTAACTACAGAAACATTAGTTACTGATATCAAAGAAAACGAACCTGCAATGCCCGGTGGTGCTCCAGGAATGGGAGGCATGGGCGGTATGGGCGGTATGTACTAAATCAATACCATGCAATAAATTAAGGCTCTCTTCAGAGAGCCTTTTTCTTTTTCAAAAATACTTATGATATAAAAGATGTTCATAGTATTCGATTACATGATCTACAATCCAGCCTAATATTCCGATAAAAAGAATATATATCAACATTTCTTTATACTTATACAAAAACCTAAAATCCAATAACCTAAAACCCAATCCGCTTGAAACTCCTAACATTTCAGCAGCGATCACTGTTTGCCAACCAATAGCCCATAAAGATCTGAAACATCCTAAGAATCCCGGCAAACTCAAGGGAAGTACAACATGTAGATAATGAGAAAAACCACTAGAACCGGAACAATACGCCTCTTCAAGAATGCTTTTTTGTATCCGAGCATAAACGCCTCTACAAATTAGAACTGCAGAAAAAGTCATACTGATAAGAAGTGTTATAAAAACAGCTTTCTCCCCAATCCCGTATAACATAATAATCAAAGGCAACCAGGCAAAAGGTGAAATCTGCCTGACAAACCTGCAAATACCACTTATGAATCCCCCCATAAAACTCAAACTAAAACTATAGAAAAAATGTATATTTAAACCGTTAGTCATACTTCTTAGATTATCATAGTTCAGCTTTTTTCTACATAAAATGTCAATAAAATATCCCATAATAATGCCAATAGTTAATGAGATGAATAAAGAGATAATTACCCTTAAAACAGATATCTGTGCATCAGCAAAAAAATCAGTTTCAAAAAACTTAATCAAGCTATTCATAATAAACATTCTCAGGTATTATTTTTAGATAATTTAACTCCTTAAATTTTTGCATCATTGATTCTTCAAAATCTTTATCTTTAGTAGTCAACTCTAAAGAATATTTGGTATGTTCCAAAGCTTTCTTTATTTGACTGTCAGTAAGTCCAAACATTGTTTTACCATACTCAACAAAATCATCAGGAAAGTCTTCAATTAGCGTCAGAACTCTTTTCAACTGAGCCAATAAATCATTAATATCGTTGTTTTCTATAAAGGCTTCTGTTCCTGATAAGTTACAACAGGTATGTTCCGGATAAAGTTCACTAAACCATTTTACGACATGATAATCTTCAGAAATTTTCTGTACAAGAGGTACAAATATGGCTATTGCATCTACTTGTTTTTGTTTTAACGCTTCTATCATTTCGTTAGGTGTCCTAAAAGCTACAATCTCAAAGGTTAAAGCATATTTCTCAGCTAAGTCTAAGACTAAAGCTTCAAGAGAAGAAGCCCTTAAAACTCCAATCTTCTGATTATTTAACTGTTCAATCTCTGTAATCCCTTTTGTTGTTACCAAAGCATCTGTTTCTCGCTCAAAAGAAGATATAGTTTGCACCTTATATCCCTGACTACGAGCAGTCCAAATATATGTAAAGGGCAATATCCCTAAATCAACTTTCCCATGAATCAATGCCTCTGATAATTCCCATCCGGAGCTAAATCTTACTAATTCCAGATTATCAATGCTTATTAAATTATTATCCATAGCATAACTCAAAGGCAGATGATTAATTGAGGTAGAAATGATACCAAATTTAACCGTTTTTGCTTTTTGACTGCAAGCAAACAACACTAAAGACATAATTAAGATAAAAGATACTTTTTTCATACTGAAACCTTTCATTCTGTAGTCTCAGATAACTACCCTAACTACAGAAATATAAATAATATTCTATTCAGTCAGGGTTGCTTATAAAAAGCATATTTCTTAACTGTACATCAAAAGTAATAAAATAGCATTTCTTGTCAAACTAAATATTGTCTATACCGGACTTGACTTGCAACGAAGCGAGTGTGAGTTAAAGACGGCATAAAATAAAATATGATTTTTAATTAAAGGAATTGATATACAGCAGAGGATGGAACCTTGAAAGCTCATTTTTATTTTTGAATTGGTAACCTGACGGCTCGTTAGGGCGTGTCATTCTGAGCTTGCGAAGAATCTCCACATTTTTATTAGAAATCTCATCTTATTGAATTGTAAGATGAGATTCTTCACTTCGTTCAGAATGACATGACCAGACGAGCGTCCGGTTTCCAGATTGAAGATTTTTCTATTTTTGCACAGCCTCGACAGAGAGGCAGATCAGTCCCAGCAGAAATAAAATCCGCATAATCCGATAAATCTGTGTTAAAATTTTTCGCGACTTCGCATGAGAAAAAAGTTTTCACCCGGACAAGCTGTCCGGGTTCAGACTCAAAAAAACAAGACTCGTGTGTTTGATAAAAAAACAGCAATATTACATCATATAAGCAACTATCTGTAAATGCTAACATTATAAATCTATTACTACTTTTCGTCCATCAATAAAGCAGTAAATTCAATCTTAGCAGATATTTGATCAAGATAAGAGTTTTGAATCCATTGATTAATTGTATTACCGGCGATTTCTCGTAATTCATTAAGGTCATTAAGGTTTTGCTCTATTTTTAATATGCATTTACAAAAGATATTATATCCTGTTACATGGATTGATTTATTTCGCCTAAACTCTGAATAAAATATTTTTGCATAATCGTTGAGGTCAGCTTTGAATGTATTATTAATTTGTTTCCATAAAACAGAGGCGATTTGCACTTTTTTACCATTGTAATTATTTTGCTTAGTTAGACTTGGGTAACGATAAGTTCTAATATATACCTTTTTCGTTTTTCTATAAGTATAAAAAACTATATTCCCGAATCTTCCTGAAACTGATTTAATGTTTTCATCTGACATAAGATAATCACTGATCTCTTTTACATCTTGCTCTACTAAATTGTGAATATTTTGAGTTTTCATTACATATTCTCCTTTTTAAATTATTAAAATTATTACTCTACATATATTATGGGGTGACACGAATGAGATTTTTTGGACATGAGAGTAAAAATTTTTAAACTATTTTTGAGAAACAAACAAGCGACCTCCAAGAGGGAAAAAGCAACTTGGAGGTCGGTTAAAGGTTGCATAAGGATATCTTTTGAAATACAATAAGTTATATAGACAACAATCATTATGTTTATTTTAATATTGAAACTAAAAAGTCTGTCCCAAAATGTTAAAAATGGAACCCTGACGGCTCGTCAGGGCATACAATCAATAAAGGTCTTCGTAA
>CAZJNG010000320.1:0-3554 GCA_964547265.1 uncultured Candidatus Cloacimonadota bacterium
GAAGAGTCATCAATGACCCCAAGGCCTTGTCTGCTAATAATCTTGGTTTTGCTTTCTTATAGTTTTCCTTAAATGCCATAATTGTTGCTAATTCAAAAGCCAAGTTTGAAGAATCCACAGGATGGAAATTACCGTCATTTACAATCATTTTAACTCCAACAACAGGGAATCCGGTCAGCTGTCCTTTTTGCAAAGATGAATAAAAACCTTTTTCACAAGAAGGCACATAAGTACCAGGTATTACTCCACCTTTAATATCATCAACAAACTCATTATCATCAGAACCTGAAGGCTCGATAATGCCGGCAACTTTAGCGTACTGCCCACGACCTCCTGATTGTTTTTTATGAATATAATCAAAAGGAACAAGCTCAGTTATAGTTTCTCTATAAGAAACTTGAGGCATACCAATTTCTAATTCTACTTTGTATTCTCTTTTCATTCTTTCTATATAGACATCTAAATGTAATTCTCCCATACCTCTTATAATTGTTTCATTAGATTCTTCGTCAACGAAAGATTTAAATGTAGGGTCTTCTTTTTGAAATCTATTCAATGCTTTACCCATGTTATCCTGAGATTTTTTATCCTTAGGTTTTATGGCAAGAGAAATGATAGGCTCAGGAATAAACATTGATTTCAATGAATAGTTAATATTTCCGGAAACAAAAGTATCTCCTAATGCACAATCAACTCCAAATAATGCTACTATATCTCCTGCAAATCCTTCTTCTAAATCTTCCATTGAATTTGCATGCATACGGATAAGTCTGCCTACTTTGAATTTTCTTTTTGCACTTACATTATATAAGTCCATCCCTTTTTTTATCTTACCCTGATAAATCCTTACATAAGTAAGCTGACCATAAACCTGGTTATCAAGTTTAAATGCCATGGCAACAGTATCCTTATCAGAATCTGAACTTAATTTTATTTCTTGTTCTTTATTGTCAAGATCATAGGCAAAGTTTTCTCTGTCCTCAGGACTAGGGAGGTAGTATAAAACTGCATCCAACAATGCCTGAACACCTTTATTCTTATATGCAGAGCCTACAAATACAGGAGTTAATCCTCTGCATAATACACCATTTCTAATTCCTTCAATAAGTGCTTCTTTTGAAACATCTCCTTCCATAAACTCTTCCATCAATTTATCAGAAAACATTGAAGCTTTGTCGATTAATTCTTCTCTGCGTGTTTGTGCTTCTTCGAGGAACTCGGCAGGAATGTCAGCTAAACGAAGCTCAGTTCCATTTGGTCCTTCAAAATATCGTGCATTCATTTCAACTAAATCAATGATGCCGTCAAACTTTTCTTCAAGTCCGATAGGCATTTGTGCCATGACTGCATTATGACCTAATTTCTCAATCAACTGGTCTCTTACTCTGTAGGGATTTGCACCTGTTCTGTCTAATTTATTCACGAATGCAATACTTGGAACTCCATATCTTTTCATTTGACGGTCAACTGTAATTGATTGAGATTGAACTCCACCAACTGAACAAAGTACTAAAATTGCACCATCAAGCACTCTAAGAGCATTTTCAACTTCTATTGTAAAGTCAACATGACCAGGTGTATCAATTATGTTAATATCGTATCCTTTCCAGCTTACATTTGTAGAAGCTGAAGAGATAGTTATCCCGCGTTCTTTTTCTAATTCCATAAAGTCCATTGTAGCACCAACTCCGTCTTTGCCACGAACTTCATGAATAGCATGTATTTTGTTTGTATAAAATAAAATGCGTTCAGTTAAGGTTGTCTTTCCTGAATCAATATGAGCACTAATTCCTATATTTCTCAATTTGTTTAAATCCATAGTCATCCCTTTTAAATTACTCTCTTTCTGGTTTATTATTTTTTCAAATTTTATATATTAGAACAAAAAAAAATATCTAAGTTCTTGTGTCAAGTGAAAATGAAAAAAATATTGACACAAAGTGCATATCGTTGTTTTTTTTAGATATTCGCATATTCCGAAGCTAAAAAGTCAAGTTTGATTATTGCTTCTGATGTGTTCTTTTATGGTTTTTGATATTTCTTCGTATGTAAATGGCTTAGAAATAAAGGCATTAATTCCAAATTCTTTAATTTTCTCAATATCTTCTTCTTTTGAAAAACCGGAAGAAATGACAACAGGGACATTATTATCTACTGCTCGTAATTTTATTAAAGTTTCTTTACCACCCATTACAGGCATAATCATATCCAGAATAATCAAATCAATTTTTGTTTGATTGTTTAAAAATTTATTAAGGCCTATTTGTCCGTTTTCTGCACAGATGACTGTATATCCTAGAGTTTCAAGTTGAGATTGTCCGACTTTCCTGATAATCTCTTCATCATCAATAAGCAGGATAGTTCCTTTGCCTTTAAAAATCTTACTATTTTCTGTTGTAGTGACTTCTTCATTACCTGATACAGGCAAATAAATATAAAACACTGTTCCTTTATCAACTTCCGAATACACGGTAATAGCTCCGTGATGATCTAGAACAGTACCATAGGTAGCAGCCAAACCGAGACCTGTGCCTTGACCTTGAGCTTTAGTAGTATAGAAAGGTTCAAAAATCCTGTTTAGCTCAGCGGAAGACATTCCAATACCGTTGTCTCTAATCGATATCTCGATAAATTCACCCGGTTCAAGATCAAAGACTACAGCTCTACAATAATGTTCATCAAGTGGTTTGTTTTTAACAAGAAACTCGATAGTACCTCCGTCAGGCATTGCATGGGATGCATTAATCGCTATATTCATAAACGCATTTTGTAGCATAGTTCCATCCCCTTGTACAATAGTCTTTTCAGCAGTATTATGAACACTTAAGGAAATTGCCTTATCTATTGTTCTTTTTAATAAATTTATTGTTTTGTCCACGACTTTTCTTATGTCAACAGGTTCATGTGCTTTATGTCCTTTGCGTGAAAAAGTAAGTAATTGTTTAGTCAAATCACCTGCTTGATTAGTAGCTTCTATTATCAGATCTAAAAATTCTAAACCTTCTTCTTTAATCAGAGTTTTAAGTTTGATGAGTTGAGCAGCTCCGAGAATTCCTCCCAGCATATTGTTGAAATCATGAGCGACTCCTCCGGCTAACTGACCAATGGCATCCATTTTTTGACTTTGACTAAGTTGTTGGCTTAGTCTTTTTCTTTCCACTTCTGCCTCTTTGCTTTCTGTAATATCAAGGATTATTCCGTTGAAAATAATACCGTTTTCTACTTTTATTGGAGTAGAAGCTCCGGTAAGCCATAGTATTTTTCCGTTTCGTTTAATAAATCTGGCTTCGTGTTTCCATGAGGAACATTCATTGATTGCGTGATTAATGGAAATGATAAGATTTTGAAAATCATCAGGATGAATATGAGATAATAATTCTTCCATAAAATTTTCACTTCTTGGTTTTATGCCTAAGATATCACTAGCTCTTTCACTTACAAATTTCATATAAAAATTATTATCAGATTCAGCAAAAAGCTGGAAAATAACACCCGGCAGATTAGTTGCTATGCCGTCTAATTGTTTTTGTTGTTCGATAACCTTTAGTTCTGCT
>CAZJNG010000321.1:0-2160 GCA_964547265.1 uncultured Candidatus Cloacimonadota bacterium
ATGTATAAATCTATTTGACCCGACTTAGGGGGTTGAGACTGTAGCCTACTATCATATTACATTCAGGTTGCAAAACGTATAAATCTATTTGACCCGACTTAGGGGGTTGAGACGCCGTGCTTTCTTGCTTTTCTCAATCTCAATCTGTTGTGTATAAATCTATTTGACCCGACTTAGGGGGTTGAGACAGCTACTTGCTTTCTATCATCGTCCAATATCGCGTACCGTATAAATCTATTTGACCCGACTTAGGGGGTTGAGACTTATCAAAAGCTTCATCAGTTAAGAAGCTTGAATTTTTGTATAAATCTATTTGACCCGACTTAGGGGGTTGAGACAGTATCTATGGAATTATTAGGTAAAAAGAAATTAAAGTATAAATCTATTTGACCCGACTTAGGGGGTTGAGACCACCGAAACCCATATATACCTCCTTAAAGTTGTTTTATGGTATAAATCTATTTGACCCGACTTAGGGGGTTGAGACAATTCTCTAAAAAATCGGTTTAATTGGTTAATTTTGAGTATAAATCTATTTGACCCGACTTAGGGGGTTGAGACTATTTTTCTTTCCATCACCTTTATGTACATTTGTAGTATAAATCTATTTGACCCGACTTAGGGGGTTGAGACTAGTGCGTAAAGAAATAGAGAGTATCGTACACATACTCTGTATAAATCTATTTGACCCGACTTAGGGGGTTGAGACTCTTCTGACATTTCATCAATATTTTTTACTATAGTTTCCAGTATAAATCTATTTGACCCGACTTAGGGGGTTGAGACTGTGTACGCCCTACATTGAGAGCTATGGATATTTTCGGGTATAAATCTATTTGACCCGACTTAGGGGGTTGAGACTAAGATTCTGGTATCTCTTAGGGTTTATCGAAGCAGCTGCGTATAAATCTATTTGACCCGACTTAGGGGGTTGAGACGCTTCATTGTTTACTGTATTATCAGTAACGACAATGCAGTGTATAAATCTATTTGACCCGACTTAGGGGGTTGAGACAGCTTAAGTATGGCAACACATCTACCTTCAAGTAAACTGGTATAAATCTATTTGACCCGACTTAGGGGGTTGAGACTGACGGCTCGAATGAAGAGCCGTCATTAAGGTTGATTGTGTATAAATCTATTTGACCCGACTTAGGGGGTTGAGACAAATTGGCACCAGTTTGTACAAAAACAGACACAACAGTATAAATCTATTTGACCCGACTTAGGGGGTTGAGACTCTCTGTTTTATATCTTTGAATTCTGATTTAGTCATTGTATAAATCTATTTGACCCGACTTAGGGGGTTGAGACTTTAATACTGCATCTTTTAGATTAATTGTTTCTTTCAGTATAAATCTATTTGACCCGACTTAGGGGGTTGAGACAGCAACATAATTGCCGTTATTGCTTTGAGGCTTTTGCCGTATAAATCTATTTGACCCGACTTAGGGGGTTGAGACTTAGGTGAAAGAATTGCTTCAATTCCAGCCTCAGACAGTATAAATCTATTTGACCCGACTTAGGGGGTTGAGACTTTTAGACTCCTTTTTTTACATATGTCCGAGCATCTAGAGAGTATAAATCTATTTGACCCGACTTAGGGGGTTGAGACTTTAGACCGTTTGTTTCCATGTAATTGTTCATGCGTCTGAGGTATAAATCTATTTGACCCGACTTAGGGGGTTGAGACAGCTCTTCCCAACGTGAACGAGATATTATCTCACCGTGTATAAATCTATTTGACCCGACTTAGGGGGTTGAGACAAACTGCTCATTATTGTATATTGTAGTTTCCATTTTAGGTATAAATCTATTTGACCCGACTTAGGGGGTTGAGACATCACCAACAAGCTTAATCTTATTATCATTAACAAACTTGTATAAATCTATTTGACCCGACTTAGGGGGTTGAGACTGGAGAGTCTTCACTTTTGTGAGCTTCCATCTCTTGCAGTATAAATCTATTTGACCCGACTTAGGGGGTTGAGACATTCTAACATTGTAAACTCCTTCTTCTTTTTTTATTGTATAAATCTATTTGACCCGACTTAGGAGATTGAGACAATCCCGTTTTCTTATCGGTGTTTTATCGGTGGCTATACTGTATAAATCTATTTGACCCGACTTAGGAGATTGAGACAATCCCGTTTTCTTATC
>CAZJNG010000321.1:2260-3551 GCA_964547265.1 uncultured Candidatus Cloacimonadota bacterium
GGTGTTTTATCGGTGGCTATTATGTACCCGACTTAGGAGATTGAGACAATCCCGTTTTCTTATCGGTGTTTCATCGGTGGCTATACTGTACCCGACTTAGGAGATTGAGACCATGTACAGACGCAAAATCTTGCGTCTCTACGGATATTTTTATTAATAATCACCATCAGCGATAATCAGGTAAATCATTACATTCAGCGTTACTATTATGATAAAAAAAAATCAGGAAGTCCTTGCTGATGCGAAGAACTCCCTGATTTCTTTTTTAAAATTATCTTATAATCTTATCTTTTCAAAATCGAGATTTAATAAGTCAATATAAAGGATTTGAGAATTATCAAGAGTGTTTTTACCTAGTAGGTATTTAATTGCTTCAGAGACTTGCAAGGAGGCTAACAATGCAGGAGTAAATGAGGGGTTGCCAAGTTCTGACTCAATTCCTTTTTGTGCTGAGTCCGGATATATTTTTGAAAGAGTTTTTTCTCCGGGTTTAACGATTGTCAGTTGTCCATACCAACCTCCGATAGCTGCTGATATAAGGACTATATTAGTTTTTTCACAGATGTCTTGTAGGACAATTCTGTCTTTGGCTGAGTCTAGGGCGTCAATGGCTAAATCGTGTTCTTTGGTATAATTATAACCGTTAATTAGAGTGAATTTATCTTGTATCGCATTGATAGTTACTAAGGGGTTGATTTTATTGAGTTGCTTTTTTGTTTCTAGAACTTTTGATTTGCCGATATTTTCAGTATGGCAATATAATTGTCTGTTGAGGTTTGTTTCATCAAAGCAATCATCGTCTATTAGAGTAAGAAAACCAACGCCGATTCTACAAAGAAGGGATGCAATATACTGTCCCAGTCCACCACAACCAATTATGACTATTTTTTTGTCAGAGAGAAGTTCTTGTTCTGTTTCAGAGATTGTTTTAAAATTTTTTTCATATCTTTTTAGATTCATTTAGCCTCCTCCGACAGGTGGAAAGATTGAGATGGTGTCATTATCTTTTAATATATCTGAAATATTAGCATCTAAACCGTTTTTAAGTAAGATAGCAATATCTTTTTCATCAATTTTTAATTGTTTAATTACATCTTCAATTGTGTTATTTTTGTCAAGTTCTAAATCTAAAATTTTATCTCTGCCAACTCTGAGTGTAGCAAAAAGTTTTACTTGTATCTTCATGAAAAATCCTTTATAAATAAAAGGAAGCCCTAAAGAGGCTGTCCCATAATTACTGTTGTGCAAACACCCTTGTTTGCACTTAACATCATAAATCATTTACATTCAA
>CAZJNG010000322.1:0-3549 GCA_964547265.1 uncultured Candidatus Cloacimonadota bacterium
CAAAAACCTAATTTAAAAGTTTCTAATAATTATCCAAACCCATTCAATCCTTCTACTACTATTCAATTTTCTTTAGAAAGAGATGAACATATAGAAGTCAGTATCTATAATATCAAAGGACAGAAAGTAACAACCTTGCTTAATCAATATATGTCTAAAGGAAGGCATTCTGTTCAATGGCAAGGTACTGATAAAAATAACAAACGCTTAGCAAGTGGAATCTATCTCTATTCTGTAAAAAGTCGTCAACAAAAAATTACCAAAAAAATGCTCCTGATTAAATAATACACTGAAAATTATTGACAAAAACTTCAATAATAAATATTAGTAAGAATATAGAATTTTAGATATATAAATGCTTGTAGGAGTTGACAGATGAAAAACCACGAGACAGGAAAGACAGGTGAAGCATGGTGTGTGCAAAAACTTCAGGAAGAAAACTATAAAATAGTTAAAACTAATTTTTCTTGTCGTTATGGTGAAATAGATATTATAGCCAAGGACGGACAAGAGCTTGTTTTTGTTGAAGTTAAAACCCGTACAAACGAATCAGTAGATCACGCTAAGTATAGCATAACATACAGCAAACAAAAAAAGCTTACTAAAGCTGCTATGTTTTTCTTGCTTTCTTTTCATGACCCTGAGATTACAGAATACAGATTTGATGTAATCATTGTAAAAAAAGAAAATCAACATCTGGATATTCATCATTTTAAAAATGCTTTTTATCCGGTTGAGACAGGACAGTTTTTTGTATGAATAATTTAAATATAAATGACACAATTGCAGCTATATCGACTGCAAAGGGTAAGGCCGCTTTATCGGTAATCCGTATCTCAGGAGACAGAACATTTGATATCTTAAGAGATGTAGTTAAATCTTCTATATGCTTTTCTGAGTTAAACACAAAAAAGAAGTTTTTTAGAAAACTATATAAAGCCTCTTTTTATGATAATAATCGATTAATAGATGAAGGGATGATTTGTCTGTTCAAAGCTCCTGCAAGCTTTACAGGTGAAGACATGGCAGAGTTGTATTGTCATGGCAATGATTTTATTGTCACTCAGGTTTTAGAGGTCTTATTACGACAATGCAGAATAGCCACAAAAGGAGAATTTACTCTCAGATCTTTTTTAAACAGGAAAATTGATTTAACTCAGGCAGAAGCAATCTCTAATTTGCTGGAAGCTCAAACTAAAAAGGCTCAAAAAGCTGCTTTAATGCAACTGGATGGACGATTAAAGTCAAATATCAACAGCATATTGGAAGAAATAATCAGTTTAAGGGTTTTGTTTGAACTTGCCATAGACTTTGTTGAGGATGAAGTACCTGATTTTGATAATCAGAATGTGCTTGATAAAATTGATATGATAATCAGCAAATTACAAGAATTAATAGATACAGCTCATGACGGGATAATAGTTCAAAATGGTATCAAGATATGCCTGGCAGGCTCTCCAAATGTTGGCAAGTCAAGTATCTTTAATGCCTTTTTACAAACTGAAAGGGCTATTGTTACTCCAATACCCGGCACAACAAGAGATTATATTGAAGAAGCTTTTGCCTTATCAGGATATCTGGTCAGATTGTTTGACACCGCAGGAATAAGAGCTTCTGAGGATACTGTCGAAAAGATTGGCATCGAACGTTCTTTAGAATTAATTAAGTCGTCAGATTTAGTTTTTTACATAACTACTCATGAAGTGTCTGAAGATATAAATGAAGAATTTCTTGCTTTACTACCACCGGAGAAAACAATCAAAGTAGTTAATAAAGCTGACCTCTTAAACGAAAAACAAAAAAAGAGTTATGCACACAATGATTTCGTGTTATGTTCGGCAGTGAATACAGGCAATTTTGATGGGCTTAAAGAACTTAAAGACAAACTTATGTCTAGTTTTAAAAATATTGATACTGAACTGGAAAGCGGAGTAATAACCAATGCCAGACAATTGTCTTGCGTAAAAACCTGTTTAGATAATATTAAAAAAGCTAAAGAAGCAATCCAAAATGATTCAGGACTTGATTTTATTGCCTTTGATATTCAGCAGGCGAGCGATGCTTTGGAAAATATCATTGGCAGGGTATCAAATGACGATATCTTAAATAAAATATTTGATAATTTCTGTATAGGAAAATAAAGGAGTGATTATGTTTAAGAAAAAATATGTTATATTTACTGTATTTACTTTATTTTATATCTTATTAAATGCTAACGGTTTAGAGTTTACAATTATTCATACTAATGATCATCATGGTAACCCATTCAACTATACTGTCAGAGAAATGGAGATTGCAGGGCTGGCAGAAAGAGCGTTTATAATAAACGAGCTAACAAGTAAAACTGATAATTTCCTAATCCTTGATGCAGGTGACATTAATACAGGGAAACCTGAGTCTATGTTTTTTGATGCCAGACCTGACATTGTTGCTTATAATATGATTGGTTATGATGCTATGACAATTGGTAATCACGAATTTTATAAAGGTTTTGAAAGACTTGAAAAACAAAAGCAATGGGCAAACTTTCCTTTTTTATCAGCAAACATACTTTACGATGAAACTCATTCTGTAGGAATACCTTATATCATAAAAACCTTAGATAACGGATTAAAGATTGCAATTATTGGACTTACTACAACAACAATAAAGCGTTCAATTCCTCATTTAGCAAAAGATTTAATCATCAGGGATGAGGTTGAAGTAGCAAAGGAATTTATCCCGGTTTTAAAAGAAAAAGCAGATATCATAATAGCTTTAACTCATCTGGGTATTCATCCTGAAATGGATTATTCGTATGGTTCTTTGAGGCTTGCAAACGAAGTTCCGGAGATTGACTTGATAATTGACGGGCATAGTCATACAGAGTTAGAGAAACCAATCATTGTGAATAATACGCCTATTATTCAAGCAGGTGACAGAGGTAAATTTCTAGGGCATGGTTTATTTGCTTTAGAAAACGACAAACTTATAGTCAAAAAATGGGAAGCTATTCCCTTAATGAGAAGAAGAGACGAACCTCATTTTAAAGTTGTTCAATCAATTGCGGATACTCTTTTAGTTTATAAAGAAAGAGTATTTGGAAAATTCAACGAAGTCATTGGCTTTAGTGAAAGACTTTACTCTGTTACAAATATCAGAAGTCAGCTAACACCCTTGGGGAATCTTGTTTGTGACGCTCTGTTAGATGCTACTAAAAATATGAACACAGAATTGGCTATGAGTAATGGTGGTGGTATCAGAGCTGATATCCCAAAAGGAAACATCAGATATTTTAATGTTTTTGATATGTTACCTTTTGATAATGAAGTAACCGTTGTAGAGCTTTATGGAAAAGATATTATAGAAATTATTCACTTTTCTATGAATAAGATGAAAAATACAGGTGGTTTTTTGCAATATAGCAGTAATGTTAGGCTTGAAGAAGTTGATAATCAGACATGGGATATATTTATAAATAATCAGCGTTTAGCTGAAGGCAAGATTTACAGATTAGCAGTAAATTCATATATTGCCGGAGGTGGTGACCACTACACTCATTTTCAAAAA
>CAZJNG010000323.1:0-3545 GCA_964547265.1 uncultured Candidatus Cloacimonadota bacterium
ATGCTTATAGAACATATTGGCATTGTAAAAATCTAGTTCGCTTTTAATCATTGCATTTAAATCAAAGACTTCATTTTCTTCGTTGTTATCACTTGAACTTTTCACTAACAGAGAATTAACCATTTGATTTATTCTATCAATAGCTTTATCAACTGACTTATGAGATCTTGATAAATACTTAATATGATTAATTAATTCTTCTTTTGATAAAGCTTCATAACCGCCACAATTATTAATAGTTTTGTCTTGTTCAGCAATCATTTCAATTCTTCCTTTTGCTACCGATAAAGGTGATCTTAGATTGTGAATAATACCTTGAATTACTTCACCATAGGCAGCTTGTCGTTCTGTTTTTAACAGTTGACTTACAGTTTCTTTGAGTAATTCTTCTAACTGCAGATTATTTTCTTTTAATCTTTTACGATATTCTGCCAAAACTAATTGATTATTGACTCTGACAAAAAACTCTTGATTATTAAACGGTTTAGTTATGTATTCATTTCCACCAGCCTCAAAAGCCTGAACAATAGTTTCGGCATCATTTTTTGCAGTTAAAAAAATAATTGGTATATCAGCATTAGCCTCATCCTCTTTTATTATAGCAGCAAATTCTATCCCTGAAATTTCAGGCATTATGATATCAAGTAAGATTAAATCATACTTAAATGATTTAATCTTTTTTAGTCCTTCTTCTGCTGATTCGGCATAATCAGCATCATATCCTATTTGACTAAGGAACTGCATACCAATATTGATACTTATTATATCATCATCAACTATCAGTATTTTAATTTTATTTGTTTGATTCATTTTATCTCCTGTTATAAAAACTTACAATTTGGCAACCAGCTCAATAATAAATGCAAATTCTTCTAGCATATTATTATAGAGATTTAATAAGGTTTCTGTATTTTCTGCATCTTCGTTTTCTATTTTTAAAGCAAAATCGGAGAGATTGTTAAATGTCATGTGAGCATTAGCCCCTTTCAATTTATGAGCAAGTAATTTAATGCTGCTTTTTTCTTTATTAACGATTGACTTTTCAAGTTCTTTTAAATCCTTTTTATTTTGTTCAAGACTAAGATTGATTAACTTTTTGACAAATTCACTATTATTGTCAAACTTCACCAATAAACTATCATAGCTAAAATGAGATGAATCCTTATTAGTGATATTTTTTGCCTCTTTTAAAATTTTAACTTTTACGCCTTTACTTTTAAGATATTTTTGTAAAATATTACTAAAGTCCTTACTATCAATAGGTTTTGTTAGGAAATCATCCATACCGTGACTAATGCATTTTTCTTTTTCTCCTTTTAAAGCACCGGCAGTAAGAGCTATAATCGGAGTCTTTATTTTTTTATTTTTTTCAATCAATCTGATTTCTTCACTAGCCTGATAACCGTTTTTAACAGGCATTTGTATATCCATAAAGATTAAATCAAAAGAATTATTTTTATTTAATTCAACAGCTTCTTGACCATTTAAAGCTTCTTTGACTTCAAAAGTATGACCTTCAAGAGAAGAAGATAGTAAAGCTTTAACCAAATGAATATTCAATAAAACATCATCTGCAATCAATATTTTAAAGATTTCTTGATTGTTATTTGAATCTGTTATTGTATTTTTGTTTTTATCAAGATTGTTTTTGTTAGTGTCTGCTTCATTTAGAGATTGATTAAACAGATTTAAAAGTAAGTTGTACAATTCTTTGGCTTTTATTGGTTTTGTCATACGATAACCAATATTAAGGCTTATACACTTATCTCTAAGTACCTGTTCTTCAATAGAACTATGTAACAGTATAACAGGTAGTTTTTTATTGTCCAGATGAAGTTTTTCTCTAACAATTTTAACCATCTCAAAACCGTCTAATAAAGGCATGTGGTAATCTACCAAAACAACATCAAAGGCTTGATCTTTGCTAAGTATTTCAAGGGCTTCAAGACCACTATGACAGCTTTTATAATCTACTTTCCAGTAAGCAAAATTATGCTCTAAAATTGTTCTGTTATTATCGTTATCATCAATTATCATTACTCTTTTTACAGGTAAAGTTTGGTTATAAAGTCTATTTTTGTCTTCATAATATCTTACTTTTAAAGTAAAATAAAATAAAGAACCTTCTCCCTCAGACTCTGAAATATTAATCTGACTCCCCATTTTCTGAGCTAGCATATTTGAAATCACCAATCCTAAACCGGTACCTCCATACTTGCGAGTTGTAGAACTATCACCTTGAGTAAATGCTTTAAAAAGTTTCTTTTTTTGTTCTTCGGATATACCAATACCGGTATCTCTAACCTTGAATGTAAATGTTCCAAACTTGTGATCTTCTTTAATGAACGAGATATCAAGTTCTACTTCTCCTTTATCAGTAAATTTTACAGCAAATTAACTAAAATTTGTTTTAATCTTACAGGGTCAATCTCAATGAATCTTGGCAAATCAGGAGGTATATTTAAGAGGAGTTCCAGTTTTTTTTGTGTTGCTTGAAATTTGATTATATCAATTGCATATTCAGATAACTCTATTATATCTGTTTTAATAATTTCTAAATCAAGTTTTCCTGCCTCTATCTTTGAAAAATCTAATATATCATTTATTATACCTAATAAAGATTGCCCTGCAGTATGAATATTCTTTGCATAATTATTTTGTATGGAATTTAGTGAAGTTTGTAATAATAGATCAGCAAAGCCAATTACACCATTTAAAGGTGTTCTGATCTCATGGCTCATATTTGCCAGAAACTCTGTTTTTGCTTTACTGGCAGCTTTTGCTTTAATTAAAGCAATATCAAGTTCAATATTTTTATTTTCCAGCTCTTCTGAATATTTTTTAATATTAAGATCTGCTATCTGACGATTTTGAACATTTACTAACATCTGAGCAAATAGAAGTAACAGAGTCTTGTCTTTTTCTGAATATTGATGATATTCCTTAACTGAATCAAAACCAACAAAACCTACACAATTGTCTTTATTCATTATCGGTAATGTAATTAAACTTTTAACTCCTTGTGGTTCTAATATTTGCCTGACACCGTCATCTTCCGGAAGAGCTAACACATCACTTATATACATGGTCTCACCTTTTTGATGTGTATTAACCCAGTATTCAATAAAATCTAAAGGTACTTCTTGTAAATTATCTATCTCAGGGCTTATCTCTTTTGCACACCACTCATAAGTATTACTGCATGTCTGTTTATCCCAATCATAGTTGAATATATAAGCTCTGTCAGCATTCACAAAACTTGCCAATTCACCTAAAGTGGTATTGAGAGTTATATCAATATTGGACAATTCTATATTAATATATTTTGTTGCAATATTCATTAATACTGTTTGTAATTGGTTCTGATTGTATAATTCTTTTTCTCTAAGTAATTTTTGATTTGTATCAGAGAGTGTATTAGCCAATATCTGTAAAAGAGAAATATCTTTTGCAGTGAAATCTCTTTCGTCTTTAACTGTATCAAAACCAATAAAACCTATCATATTATTTTCTAATATTAAGGGAACAGCCAATAAAGATTTTAT
>CAZJNG010000324.1:0-3532 GCA_964547265.1 uncultured Candidatus Cloacimonadota bacterium
TGTTTGCACTTAACATCATAAATCATTTTCAATCAATATGTTAGAAAGCAACAAGTAAGGGTGCTTGTTGAACAATTCTGCATTTTGGGACAGCCTCTACAAAGAACATCCAGTTTTTTATTTTTATTAATGACATTTACAGTACAATACTTTATCTGAATCTTAGTTATTTATGAGTACAAACAAAAATATCATGGCAGCATAAATTTTTTTACAAAAAAAAGGGAGATTTAAAAATCTCCCTTATAAAAATAATAGTATCAATTATAATATTTTTTCATAAAAGCGGGAGGTTCACCTTTATTAAACTCCTGATTATGATAAGTTTTTGGAGTAGGTTGAACTGCTTCTGTCTGATTTGCATTTTGAATTCTTTTTTGGATTTCCAGAAATTCAGATTCCTGTTCTTCTTTCTTTTTGATATGCAACTGCAAAGGAGGTTTAGGAGTGTCTGTTTTAACATTCAATGAATCAATCGGCAAAGATTTAACAGCATCAGAAGGAGATAATCCTGTTGCAATAAGAGTAACTTTAATACTTCCTTGCATATTTTCATCCATAATCAAGCCGGATACAATATTTCCACTCTGCCCTGTTTCGTTAGTAATAACCTGATTAATTTGGTCAAACTCATCCATCATCAAATCGTAACCTGCAGTAACATTAATAAGTAATGCTTTACAGCCGGACAATTCTATGTCGGATAGTAATGGATTAGCAATAGCATTTCGGGCAGCATTAACAGCTCTGTCATCACCTTCGGCAACACCTATACCCATTAAAGCATAACCCATATCAGTCATAACTGCTTTAACATCAGCAAAGTCAACATTTACATAACCTGAGCGGTTAATAATATCAGCAATTGCCTGTGCTGCATTGGTTATAATATCATCTGCTTTTTTAAATGCTTCTAAAAACGAGACTTTACCATAAATTTTTGAAATTTTATTATTTGGAATTACAATTAATGTATCTACTATATCCTGAATTTCCTGAATACCGCGACTTGCATTTGATTTTCTTTTCAAACCTTCAAAGTCAAAAGGTAATGAGACAATCCCCAAAGTAAGAACACCCATCTCTTTTGCTTTTTTTGCTATGACAGGTGCGGCACCTGTACCAGTTCCACCACCCATTCCGGCAGCAATAAAAAGCATATTAGTATCAGCTAATATTTCTTCTATTTCATCCAGAGATTCTTCAGCAGCTAGTTTTCCTTTTTCAGGATCTGCACCTGCTCCGAGACCTTTCGTAATTTTTGATCCTAGATGAATCTTGGTATTAGCAAATGATTTTCTTAAGTCTTGAGCATCAGTGTTGGCAACTATGTATTCAACACCTGTAATGCCTGCATTAATCATTGAATTAACAGCATTTCCGCCCGCTCCACCAACTCCTAAAATTTTTATCTTGGTTGAAAATGGTGCATCTAAGTTTAATTCGACCATAATATCCCCCGTTGTATTGTTAAAATTTGAATTTTAAACATATAATACTTCCTATAAATCTGTAATAAATTTTTTAATTGATTTAAAAATATTGTTTAAAGTATTTGAATAATCAAAAGACTGATGTTTTTTGACAGATAGTCTTTCATTCTTAATCGCATAATATAATAAGCCAATTACTGATGAATACTCA
Organism: uncultured Candidatus Cloacimonadota bacterium; assembly: GCA_964547265.1. Classification (GTDB taxonomy): domain Bacteria; phylum Cloacimonadota; class Cloacimonadia; order Cloacimonadales; family WRIO01; genus JALNXV01. The sequence goes on from CAZJNG010000324.1 coordinate 1,645, forward strand.
GGTAACTCTAAGTGTGAGACTGCTCCTGTAAACCTTGACAAAGAAGGTATCCCAATTTTACATGGAAGATTAAAAACATCTTCTACCTGAAAATTGATATTCTTAATAGCAGCAGTGCCTCCTGTTATAATCATACCTGCAGTTAAAGTGTCAAGATAAGGAAATTCAGCTAAAATACTCTTATAACATGTTTCAAGAATATCTTTTGTTCGTATCTGTGATATCTCAGCAATCAAAGATAAAGATTTCGTTACTGAAGAACGACCACCTATACCTTCAATTAAAACTGTTGCTGCAGGGTCTACTGTTGAAGCCATTGCGTTTCCATACTCAAGCTTTAATTCTTCTGCAAACTTTGGAGGAGTTCTAAGTCCGATTGCCAAGTCCTTTGTCAACAATTTTCCACCTTTTGGTACACAAATATTCATCATTAAACAAGCATTTTGAAATATTGTAATATCTGATGTACCACCACCAATGTCTAAAACTATACATCCTAATCTTTTTTCATCTTCATTTGTAACAGCTTCTGCTGTAGCAATAGAGCCAAGTACTATTACAGGTTCATCAAAACCCGCCATTTCAAAAGCTTTCCTGATATTTCTCAGATGATTAGCTTCAGCAAGAATAAGATATGTATGAACAGTCATTGAAAAACCTGTCATACCTATAGGATTAAGGATGCCTTTTTGTGAATCAATATCAAAAACCTGCGGGATACAATGCAGTATTTCTAAATGTTCTGTACCGGCTTGCATTTTAATTGAGTTTTTTGCATCATTTATTACAGAGTCAATATGATTTTGTTCAATCTCAGATGCCTGACTTCCATTTGCCACAGAAACTCTGCCAATAGCATTTTTCCCTAGAATATGTTGCCCTGAAATCGCAGTAACCAGGTTATCAGCTTGAATGCCGGCTTGTTCTTCAGCAATCTCGACTGCCTTTTTTATTGATTCAGCGGTAGCTTGTAAATCTCTGACCAATCCACTATCAATACCTATTGAATCACAGACACCTATACCTTTTACCGCAAGCTTATTATTCTCCTGCAAAGAGGCAATTACTGCACATGTCTTGGATGAACCGAGATCAATGGCTGTTATAATCTTTTCTTTCATCTTACCTCCGAAACTAAAACGACCTTACTTTAAACTTAGCTATTCTTATCTTTTGAACATTTAAAAACCTTTTATCATAATGTAGATTTTTAGTCAAGGATTTATCTCACAATTATTTGATTTGTAAATCTCAAATCAACAAAAGACTGCTTTTCAAAACCTTGATTTTGTCTTAAAAATAAAAATCGCTTTATCTGACTAGGAATATCTTCTGTACCTATCATCACTCGACTCCCACTTTCTATATCCACAAAATGTAAAATATTATTTCTAAAATAAAATTCAGAAATGTCTGAAATTACTGATGCTTGTGACTTCAGCAATTCATTATAAACTACAAAAACATAATCTAAAAATTGATTTTCGACAATATTTCCTGGAACTAGAACTTCATCACTTATACTTAAATTAACAAATGGCAAATCTTCTTTTAAATAAGAATCCGCTTTATCTAATACCATTTTATCAATATCAATCGGATAAAACTCTCCCTTTGTATTACGAATAAAAAAGACTCCAACTCTCTCAGTTATAGTAATTCTTAACCCTGAAGGGAGTATTTTTCGACATTTGACACTCTTAACTCGTATCACATTATTATACAATGTTTCAATTTCTCTTGTACTTACATCAAAAATATTCTTTCCTAAATATGACTGTGATACAGACTTCAAAAAATCTTGACTTAAATATCTACTTCCAATAATATCAATTTTTGTAACATTAAAAAACTTCATATTATGAGAAATAGAAACTATCTTATTGAA
>CAZJNG010000325.1:0-3532 GCA_964547265.1 uncultured Candidatus Cloacimonadota bacterium
TATTAATAGTAATGCTATTTTGATTATTGCTTGTTGTAGATTGTAAATTTGACTTAAATCTGTTTTTGAGTTTTGTAATGTTTCTAAGTATTGTGTGAGCTTCAACATTTGTTAAATCCTCCAAAGTATTAATATTAAGGTCATTATCTATCATCTTGAGAATATTGTCAAGGTCTTTTCCGAGTAATTTTATAATTTTATTTATAGTTTCTTTGTCGGGTTTAAGATTAGCAAGATAAGGAGATCTACCTCTTGAGAAAGATAAAAAGTTATCTACTATGCCACCGTTTTTTTCAATAAAACCTTTTAATGAGGCATAAGTATTGCCGGTCGTTATAACATCATCAACAATAATATAATGTTTTCCTTTTACAGGTAATTGAGATTGTGAAAAATCAGAAAAAGAAATAAGTCTTTCAACATCATTTTTATTAGTATGATTAGCTTCAGATTGAATAAAGTTTTGAATATCAATATCAAATTTAGAAGATAAAAATTCAGCAAATGAAGCAGGGATTTCATTATGTATTTTTTTGTAAGGCTTGTTAATATAAGCGATTACAGTGTTTTCTTTATCAATGTTGTCAAAGACTTGATTTAGCTTATCGAGTTTTTTCCCGGTAAATATTTTTTCAGCAAGTTCATAACCTGCAATAAGATTACCTTCTTTTTTTGCAGAGTGCCAGAGGTTTTTATTGTTTTCATTAGTTAAAGATTTCATATAACCAATAGTAGTAAATGAGATAGGTATAGAGTTAGAATCAGACCATTTTGTACGTTGGAATTGGATTTTGTTATTAATTTTAATAGCCTTTTCATCAAATATAACATAATTAAAAGTATCTTCGCTTGCAGTACCAGAAATAGAATTAGCAGGATAACGAATACCGTCAAATCCTGCTCTATGTAGAAATTCAGAGGCTTGTTTATCAGTCATATTAAATTCATTTTGCAAGTGCATACGATATAAAGTTTCGCCTGAAGTATCATAAGAAAATGGAATTTTTGAATTATTATAATGTCCAGAATTTATACTGTGATTCCAACGGTCAATTAAATTCTCTTTTTTGGCTTGTTCATTGATAATGTTTTTTTGTTTATCAGATAAAGGTTCATACCAATCAAGATAGTTAAGATTTTTAATGTCTTTATTAGAATGTAAGTCAACTTCATAAACAGCAGTTTTTTGTTTAGGAGGTTTCTTAATGTCAAAATCTGATATTTCATTATACAATTTAATATGTTCAAGGTTATAATTTAATTCTTTAAGTTTATTATATTTATCATAAGCTACAGCTTTTGTTAAAGAATTTGAATTTATAAAACTACTATTTTCTAAGTTATTCAGAAGAATATTAATAGCTTTTAAAATACTTTCCTGAAAATATAAATCATTTATTTCATCGATATTATTATGATTTTTAGATGAATTTTTATTCATAATCATATTCCAATTTTTTTGCGAATAAGATTCTAAAAACTCATTAAACTTATCATCGTTTAATTCTACATTATTTTTAAAATAGTTATTTACAAATTTTTCTATTACATAATGTATTTTGCTGTTATCAGCAAAATGTAATTCAGTATAGTCAGGAGATTTCGTATTTTTGTGACCTATAACAAAATCAAAAAAGATAGAAATTAAAAGATCTTTCTCAGATATGTTTTTATCAAGAGTTTCATTTAATGCTTTAATTTTTTTAATTCTATCATTACAAAAATTTTTAAAAGACATATTGTCAATATTATTGTTTACAAATTCATCAAAAAATAATCTTAAATCAGTTTTAATACTTTCATCGCTATGCGATATATTATTTTTAAAAGATTTGCTTGTTTTATCAAAAACTTCATCAGCAAGATCATAATCATTATCAAAAGTAATGTCATTAAATAATAATTGTTCCTTATTAGGATTATTAAGAGTGTGATTTAAAGCTCTATTATAACCTTGTGCAATTTTTTTAGAATCAGAGAAATATAAACCCCAACCAAAAGCTTGATTTCCTTCTCCTTTTCCAATATGTTCAGTTGAGAAATTATCAAAATCGTGTCCACCGTGATATGCTTTAAAGAATTGAATTTTGTTATTAATTTTAGAGAAATCACCAGTATTATCAGTAGCAGATTTGATTTGATTAGGATGAAAGACAATATAAGAAATACCTCTATCAATAATTTTATTGTTAGAATCAAAAGTGCCACCTTCATCAGCAATAATACCGTCAAAATCAAGATTATTTTCTTCAATAAATTCAGCAATATTTTCAACATCAGTCCAATCAATTAAACCTTTATCAGTTAAAGGCGTTCCATTACTTACCCATTTTTCACCTCCTTTCATAAAAAATTTTTCATTAAATAATTTTTTAATATCAGGAATACGAGTATCAAATGGTTTTTTAATGTTTAAAAATACAGCTTTTGTTTCAGGCATTATTTTATTTTTATTAGTTCTTAAACTACTTGAATTAGGTTTTTGATAAATATCAGCGTGTTTTTTGTCAGCAGAAAAATAAGTAGGATTTGCATTGAAAACATCAAAACCACCAGTAGGAGTACCATGATAAACTACAAGAGGAATATTATTTTTATCAACAACCTTACTTGCATTTTTAGGGTTATTTTCCCAGTCACCAAACCATTTTTTAAAATTATCAGATTGAACTTGTTCTTTTTGTTTGTCATTAAGTTTTGATTTATGGAATTGTAATTTAACATTATTATCGGCTTTATTCATTTTTGAAAGTGTATCATAATAAAACTGTTGGTCTTTGTTTCTGATAGCTTTAAATGATTTATTTACATCATTGAATTTATAAATTTCATTTTTTTTGTGTCCGGATAAATGTCTTTTAATAAATTCAACAATTTTATGGTATAGTTTCGCAAAGATATTTTTTGTATTATTTTTATCAGCTAAATAATCTTCGCTAATGTTATAATATGCAAATGCTTCAGCTCTTAATTCTGCTTTTTCATATTCACTAAGATTATCATTAATATCTAAATCCCGGTTAATGTTCTTAATATGGTCAGGAGATAAAAAGAGATTTTCTATAGCGTGGAATGCTTCGTGATAAATTGTATTTTTTGGATGATTTCTAAAATCTTTTTTATTTTTAGGATCAAAATTTTTATTAATTTTTACGGATTTGATTTTAAAATCGTCAAGATAATTAACAATATTTATAACAGATTCTTTGGCATTAGCAAAAGATACGCCTTGTTGTTCTTTAGTAGATGTAACACCTCTATGTTCGTAATTTTCTTCACCCGGTACTAAAATTTTTTCATTAGTCATATCAATAGTTAGTTTATAATTATCGTGAAAATTTAATTCAAAAACACCTGGATTAATTTGTTTTCTTTCCTTAACCATATTATCAGGAAATAGACTAATGATTAATTCAGCGTTTTTATTTGCTTTAGCCTGGTCAATGTTTTCAGATTTAATTGCATAAACATTGTCGGCTATTTCAACAGCGTTGTCAGGAATGTTTTGAATTGAAGGAGACACAAAATCCTG
>CAZJNG010000326.1:0-3528 GCA_964547265.1 uncultured Candidatus Cloacimonadota bacterium
ATGATTCTATATTACCGTCTAGATTTATAACAATTGACAATGTACAATTAAATGACACTTCAGAAGATTATATTCTTGGTTGGTTTGACAATGTATTTGATAATGAAATTGATTATTCTGAATGTGAAAAAGCTTATTTAGGTTTCAGTACTATCAATATTTTTGACGAACTTAACAAGCAAAATAATTATGAAAATAATATTGAAGATGTTGCCAATTTTATATTTGAATCTTCTCAAGAGGAAATTTCAAAAGAAGATATGGTACGATTTATAAATCAAAAAGTATTACTTATTGGTATTGTTGAGCTTGAAAACTTTACAGCAGATGAAAACTTATATTATTTCAGACAGATAGATGATTCAGGCAATCTTATTGAAGATGAAACTCATATTCATAAAATTGCTGTACCTGATGATATTACACGGCAAGACGAAACCTATAATCATATAAAAATTGCTAAATTCAATATGAGTTTATTTAACAATAGTTCAAAATTATATCCGTATATTTGGACTAATAAAATTTCTTTCACATCTAATATAATTAAGGAGGATTAATGAGCTATAAAGCTTATAAAATTAATCGTAAAATCCCTTGGGGACAAGGATTATACGAAGTCAATAAATCTCATGCTTTTATGATTGATAGAATTACATTATCAAAAAGTGGAGCTACTTATGACAATATTGAAAGAGATTTTGCTTTTGCATATTTCTTAGCATCCGAATTAAAAAGCAATACTACCAGGAAAAAAGTATTTTTTGAGGATCCTGAAACCTGCAACATAATAAACCATTCTGTCAATATTTATTTTGGTGTATCTAATAAAGACTTCGATGAAAGTTCTTATACACAAAAGGAAGATGATGTTGCTTCTTATGATTTATATAAAAAAGATTTATCTATTACAGATGATGAATTTTTTAACTTTATTAATGAAAAATATAAAGCAGATGATCCCTTAGTTATATCAGGAAAAGCTCAAATTGGAGAAGATGTCGTCAAGATAATTCATAATCCTGTTGCTTTGTGGCTTCCTGACTTAATTTCTAATGGGCTTACTGTTCATATTGCAGAAAATAATCATCCTGAATATGGTTTAATTTCTAGTTCTTTAAATACTAGTTTTAATAGTGATATTGCTTCCGGAGTTTCTTCGGGTTCTAAAACTATTTTAGCAGGAGCATTAGATATGAATCTTTTAGGTAATATTTCTGAAGCATTTATTTATTGTTGGATTGCAGGTCGTGCCTTTGAGCAATCTTTTAAACCTGCTAATGAAACCATAACTATTTTACGATAAGGAGAGAAAATTGAGTATTCAAAAAATCATCCGAACTACCAATAAATATAAGCTTATTGGAAGCACTAAAACTTTTGCTACTAGTATAACTCCTAGTACTATTAGCGAAACTGATACAACTAAAACTTTTACTGCTACTTTTGCCCAAACTGTTACAGCTAATGCTATTGTTATTTTTTTGGCTAAATGTCCTTCCGTTCCAAATACTCCTGCTACAGAAGAAAATACTAGTGATTTTAGAGTTATGGGACGTGGAACTAGTCCGACCGGTACAACAACAAAAACTTCTACTCTTGAAATAACGATTCCTAAAGATTGGGATTCTTTTTCATTAACTGCATATGCTATCGAACCTACTCAAACGAATAGCGATGGTACTCAGCAATTTGCTCAGTAGTATGTGTATAGTAAAAATTAACCGATTAATTAACATTAGCAGTTTCTCAGGTTCTGTTGTACATCCTGAAAACATAACATTCCAAACATTATTAAATAATTCTGGATTTAGGGTCAATGCTTTTTTTAATAAATCTGATAATTGTCTAGGACTGAAATGTATTTTTCTGGTCAATGTTGCTCAATCTGATATTGAAAATTTAAATTCGCAATTAAAAGATGTTGAAATGGGCGATAATTGGCAGGTCTATGAAACTGCTGAAATAGTAAATCATGATGATATGTACACTATAGCTTATATTGATACTCCTAACGATTTAGGTCGTTTTGGAGTGTCTGCTTTTTGTCCTAAAACTCACTTAACTGAAAATGGGGAAACAATTTTATGATAATTAAAGCAATAAGATTAATAGCTCAAACTGTTATAAAATCTGTTTCTTGGATCGGGTCAAGTGGTAGGTTATTAGAAAATGGAACTCCTCGGATTCTGGAAAATGGTAACTATCGGGAGCTTGAATGAGTAGAATAAGCGAAATGACAGAAGTGTCTGCTGTAGAAGATAATCTTATAGTAGAAGTTGTAGACTTAACAGCTCCTGTAAATGAAAAAAATAAAAAAACTCCTTTCTCTAAAATACTGGCATACATCCGTAGTAAATTAGGGTTAGCAAGTGGTGTAGATGCACTTAATACAAGTAGTACTGCACAAACTAAAACAGGGGATTTAACTATAGGTTCCAATCTAAACTTAGCTTCTTCTCGTGTTCCTGAAGAACTTGTTGGCTGTTTCGCTTTTAGCTCTGAAAATGTTCCAAATTTGCCTGAAAGTAACAATTATACTTATCACTGTACAATTGTGGATAATATTTTCAAAGGGATTAATGAACAATACTTTTATCTGTCTAATCCTGGCTTTAAAGGTTCAATAGTTTTTAAGACAAGTACAGATATTGTATTTTTTAGAATATCCGTTAAGGGTGCATTTGTTGTTATTAATAGGGATAATGTAGTACTTGAGAGATGTTCCTTTAGGGTAACTGGTTATGCTGATTTAACTGCTGACAAAATCAATTCTGATGTTTTAGATATTGTTTCAGAAAAAAAAGATAGTGGTTATGGGTCTTTGTTAGATTTCTTCAATTTCAACATAACTAAAGTGAACAACAACTCTTATTCTATGGCTTTATTCTCTAGAAACATAGCTGATATGACCTATAATTGGAACAAAGAAGGTGCTGAAATGGTTAGAGATTGTGCTATATATTCTACATTTGTAGTAGATATTCAAGAGCTTAACGGATTCAATTTTAGTAAAAATAAGGAGAATTATTAAAATGAGTATAAGATTAAATAAAAACTTCTTACATGTCAAAGGAGATGTTCTTGTTTTAGAATATGTCTTTGAAGATGTGGGAAATTTGAACACAATGACAAAAAATGTCAATAATGGTATCGTATGGCGTGCTAAAGACAATACTAATAATATCATAACAAAAGACAAAACTACTGGGATAGAAATTCATAGTGAAAATCCAAGTATGTGTACAGTTACTTTAGATCCTGCTGACACAAGCAGTTTAGAAGCAAAACAATACACTTACCAATTAAGAGTATTGGATTTAAATAGTAATCCGGTAACTGTTGCCATTGGTACTATGGATTTAAGAGAAAGCTTCTTTTAGGTGCTTAAATGGTTAAAATATTTTTAAAAGATAATTTCAAAGAAACTCTTACCATACAAAAAACATTACCTGCTGTACTACGTTTTAATGTTAAAGTTGAGGGTAGTTTTAATTATGGAGTAAGATTACCTCAAAGAATAATTGC
>CAZJNG010000327.1:0-3512 GCA_964547265.1 uncultured Candidatus Cloacimonadota bacterium
TCATTGTTTTATTTATTTGTGGCATTAACTCATTGATATTATTAGCAGAAAAACGACCGTAGTACATTTCAGGCAAATAATCTGTTCCTTCAAGTCTTACATAACTTAAATCTGTAATATAACCTGAACCGGCTTGAGCACTCCATGCAGGAATCTGTGCAACATCACCAACAAAAAGTACATAACTTGGAGCCGGGTTATCAGGTGTTGCAGCATTCCATAAACCTTGTAAATATGATTTTATAGAACTTGTTGAATTGCCTACTGCAGGATCTGCAGTGCTGACATGTATAACTTCATAACCTTGTTGAGTCTTCCAATCAGCAAACACTTCCATAGCATTATAAAAATCATTGTAAGAGATAATTACATATTTAGTTGGATATCTTTCAAGAGTATTTCTATTGTTAAGTGATTGATAATTAATTAATTGGCTTTGATATACCTTTTCAAAATCTGCTGACCATGTTTTTTCACGATTATACTGAGTCAAACTGTGATTAGCGTTTTCAAAACTTAACTCTATATCCATTGAGTCATAAATTGTTAATTCATTTTTAACCGGATTGTAATGAACAGGAGTAAAGATAACTTCAAATATCCTGTGTCCTCTTAAATAACCAACTTCAACTACTTTAAAAGGTTGATAATCTTTATCATAATCATCCAGCAAATATTTCTCTTGATTGTAAACAAATTCAACAGTACTTAAATCAGCTGATTTACGATATGAAGGCTGAGCAGGGTAAACAGGACTTTCAAATCCAAGTCCTTGTAAAGAAATTGTTGAATAATGATTCTTAATAATATTTACTGAAACAGAAGCGTTTTCCGGAACTGTTATGAGTTTACCTAAATATGGTAACTCAGGAAGTCCTTCTTCGCTTGTTCCGATGAATCCTTGTACCGATAAATGAGTAAAACTACCGTTCTTATCAGTAATTTCTGAAATCTTTAATGAACTTATCGACAAATCCAATCTTAAATCATCAGATCTGACATTGCTTGCTTTTATCCCATTTGTGTAATTAGGAAATGTAATTTCATGACTAACAGCAAAAGCAAGACTTGAAAAAATTAATAATAAAGTTAATAGTGTAAAATTTTTCACTAGATACTCCTTCTCTTTTTAAATCCTATAACTCTGGTATGCAAGATTAGTTCCAAAAATTTATAATATTTTTATTTGCATTTTTTAAGAAAAATGTTATATTGTTAAGTTAGGTTAGCTTTACTACAAAAGAAAGGAGGATTTATGTCATTTAGCATAAGTGGTCTATCATCAGTAAATACAAGGATTAATCAAGTTCAGGCAACGCTACAGACTCACAATCAAAACGCATATCAAAATGCTTTTCAACAGTTTCCAAATATTAGCTCAAATGCTTCTGATACTGCTCACAATACTTATAATGCTCAAGGAAAATGGAATAATAGTGATTACAATAATCAATTTATAGCTAATTCTTTTGACAGCTTAAACAGACAAACCAATAATTATTCTAATTACAACAATAATAATGCAGTCAACAAAAGCTATAATTTTAACAAAGAAGTCTTAGGGGCTTATGTAAATATGATAAGATAAGTAAAAAATAGCCGGCACCTCTTAATTATTTATAAGAGTGTATCTTTTGATACACAATTTTTACAAATTTACTTTTATTGTTATAATTATACAAAAATCGGTTGACAAAATTATCAACTATTTTAAAGTTTAAATCAAATAATGAAATCCAGACTAAAGGAGTTCTTGATATGGCAAAAATGACGGTTAATCCAAATTACTGTAAAGGTTGTGGTTTATGTATCGCAGCTTGCCCAAAGAAAATTATTAAGTTTTCGGTAAAGATTAACGCTAAAGGTTATCACTACGCCGAAGTTGAAGACCAGGCTGCATGTATAGCCTGCAAGATGTGTTATCAGACATGCCCTGATGTGGCAATTACTATCGAGAAGTAAGGAGGAAACATGGGAGAAAAAGTATTAATGAAAGGCAATGAAGCCGTAGCTGAAGCAGCTATTAGAGCCGGTTGCAGATTGTATTTTGCTTACCCTATTACTCCTCAAAGCGAATTGATTGAGTATATGGCAAGAATGATGCCGAAAGTAAAGGGTACTTTCTTGCAAGCAGAATCAGAAGTAGCAGCAGCTAACATGGTATATGGAGCAGCAGGATGTGGAAAAAGAGTCATGACCTCTTCTTCATCACCCGGTGTATCTTTAAAAATGGAAGCTATTTCATATATTGCAGGAGCTAATTTACCTGCAGTTATAGTAAATGTTCAGAGAGGCGGTCCAGGACTTGGTGATATTCAACCTGCTCAGGGAGATTATTTCCAGGCAACTAAAGGTGGTGGTCATGGCGATTATCATTGTATAGTTGTTGCTCCAAGCTCTGTTCAGGAATTTGCTGATATGGCTTCAGAATCATTTGATTTAGCCGATAAATACAGAATTCCTGTTATGATTTTAGCTGATGGTCTGCTTGGTCAAATGATGGAACCTGTTGAATTCAAAGAACCTAAAACTGATGCAGAAATAGCAGAACAAGGCAAACAACATCATGATTGGTGTATTCATGAAAATATTGACGGACCAGATAGACATCACAATGAGATTAATTCTCTTGAGATAGACCCTAATGTCTTAGAAAGACATGTATTAGCTCTTGATAAGAAATACAAAGAAATTCAAGCAAATGAAGTCAATTTCGAAGAGTATAATATTAATGAAAACAATGAAATGGTTTGTGTTGCCTTTGGTACTGCCGCTCGTATAGTTAAATCAGCTATTGATGAACTTAACGCTGAAGGTAAAAATATCGGACTTATCAGACCAATCACTGTTTGGCCTTATCCTTATGAAGCTATACAAAATGCTGTTCATAGCAAAGTTAAATGTGTAAATGTATTTGAACTTAATCTTGGTCAGATGGTTGAAGATGTGAAATTAGCTGTTAACGGCAAAGTTCCTGTTCACTTTATGGGTAAAGTCGGTGGACTAGTGTTTACACCTGCTGAAGTGTCAGAAGATATTAAAAAGTATTTATAGGAGGATTTCATGCAAACAATCGCAAAAAGACCTGAATCTCTGAGAGATTTACAATTCACATACTGTCCGGGATGTCTGCATGGTGTCGCTCACCGTTTAATCGCAGAAGCTATAGATGAACTTGGATTAAAAAATCAAATGACAGGTGTTGCACCTGTTGGATGTTCTGTTTTTGCTTACAAATTCTTTGATTTTGATATGGCTCAGGCTGCTCATGGTAGAGCACCGGCTGTAGCAACCGGAATGAAAAGAGCAAGACCTGAAATGAATGTTTTCACATACCAAGGAGATGGAGACTTAGCTGCTATTGGTACAGCTGAAATTGTTCATGCTGCTAATCGTGGTGAAAAGATGACTGTCTTTTTCGTAAATAACGCTATTTACGGCATGACAGGCGGTCAAATGGCTCCAACAACCCTAAAAGGGATGAAGACTTCTACCTCTCCTTATGGTAGAGA
>CAZJNG010000328.1:0-3499 GCA_964547265.1 uncultured Candidatus Cloacimonadota bacterium
GAAGTTATTAAAAGGATCACTTACTAAGCAAGTGTTAATACCCACGATTGTAGTTCTTATTGTTATGTTCTCGATTTTAGTAGTGATTTCATCTAACAAAGCAAAAGAGTTAGTATATCAGGCAGAAACAGCTTCAGCTCTTGAAAGAACTAAAGAGATTTTCGAGGTGATTACTCAGTTGTATGAGCAAACAATGATTCTAGCAGATTTAGCTACAGATAATTACTATATACAGCAGGGATTTAGTCAAAACAATAACAAATTATTTGATCATTATATTAATACTCATATCAAGTTAGAAGAGTTTTATGAAACTATCTTTATTATGGATAATAAAGGAAAGATTGTTGGTCATTCTATAAAAGACAGAATTGGAGTTGACGGAACTCATTATTCTTTTTGGAAACCATTAGCAATTAATAATAATAAAAATTATATTGATAAGATTCCTTTTACTTCACCGGTGACCGGTAATACTATACAATTTGCAGCAAGTAGGATAACAGATACTGATGGTAATTTTTTGGGTGTTGTAGTTTATGTTTTGGATTTACAGAAATTTGCTGAAATATTTATTAACCATTATACAATTGCTAATAGGGGTTATTTTTATATTATTGATTCAGAAACAAACTTTATCACTCACCCAAGAAAAGAACTTATAATGAATGATGATTTTAAAGATTTTGATTTTAACTGGCAAGCTGTGCGTTCTCGAGAAGAATTTGGAGTAATAAATTATGTTTTTGAAGGCGATGATAAAACAATCTCTTACGGTAAGCTTGAAATGCTTGATTGGGTGATTTGTGCATCTATGTATGATGAAGATTTGGCTAATGTAGGTTCTGTTATTGCAAATATAATTATCTGGATATCAATTATTTCTATTATTTTAATATTTTTTGTAATCTCATTTATTGTAAAAAATGCAGTAGCAAAACCACTTAAGGATGTTGTTTCAGCCTTAGGTTTGTTTGCTAAAAATGATTTTACATTCTCTCCGCCAAAAAAAGAAATGGACAGAATAGATGAGATAGGCTTAATTGCTAATGCCTATGAAAAAACAAGAATTCAGATTTCTAAAGCCATTGAAAATGTTGCAAAGGGTGTAGTATCTTTAAATGATAAAAGTATTGCTTTGGCAGAAACTGCTCATGACTTGGTTAGTAACGCCAATCAGATGAATAGCCAGTCACAACTCGTTTCAGCATCATCAGAAGAGGTTAGTTCAAATGCGAATGTAATTGCATCCTCCGCTGAACAGGCAAGCGTTTCTGTTTCTACAGTTGCAGCTGCTACAGAACAACTTTCAGCTAATATAAATCAAGTTGCTTCTGCCTCAGAACAGACCAGTGCCAGTGTAAAATCAACAGTTAATGAAATCTCTAAGCTTGAAGGTAATATCAATGAAGCCGGAGAATCTGTTAATGGTTTAGTAGGTGAAATTAATGGTATAGTATCAGCCATCGAAGAAATGAATGCAACTCTAGCCGAAATAGCAAAGAATACTCAACAAGCGTCTGATATATCAATGAAGGCATCAGATGAAGCAAAAACAGCAAATCAGGTAATGGCTGAAATGCAGAAACTTTCAAATGATATTGGTAAAGTTGTAAAGCTTATCAATGATATAGCTGATCAGACAAATATGCTTGCCCTTAACGCTACAATTGAAGCTGCAAGTGCAGGTGATGCCGGTAAAGGTTTTGCTGTTGTGGCTAATGAAGTTAAATCGTTGGCAAAACAAACAGCCGATGCAACTGCTAACATTGCAATGCAAATAGAACAGGTACAAAAATCAGTTTCAAATTCATCAAGTTCAATAACAAACATTACAGATATTATTACCAAGCTTAATGAAATTAATACAGTTATTGCATCAAGTATAGAAGAACAAAACATTACTACTAATGAGATTGCTCATTCTTCAGGTAGAATGGCTAATAGTGCTTCAGATGTTCAAAAAATTATTAATAAAGTAGTAGAATATGCCCAAAGAATTACTGTAAACGCTAATGAAGCAACTGTGGCTGTTAATGAAATCTCAAAAAGTGCATCTGAATCTGCTACTGCTTCTAATGAGATAGCTAACAATAGTACTCAAGCGAATATTGGTGTTCAAGAGATTACTCGTAGTACTGTAGAAATTAGTCAAGGAATCCAAGAAGTTGCCAGAAATATTGCCGAAATGGTGCAAGGTATTGAATCAACAACTAAAAATGCAGATATCACCAGAAAAGCATCTGATGAGTTATCAGAACTTGCAGCTCAGTTGAAACAGTTGGTTGATTTGTTTAAATTATAATTAATATATCATTTAGAATGAGCGGGCTTGAGTGTCCGCTTATTTTTTTTGAAATATATTGTTTTCTCTTGACTTTTTTCATAGGTTTTTTTTTATTCATTTATAGTGATTTATCTAAATTGAAACGAGATGATAATAAATATGTTACTATTATAAAAACCGGGATGGATTAATGATTAATAAATTAAAGATATTATTTTTAATAGTATGCTCAATATTTTCAATAAATATTTATGCGAATTATTATGGTAAGAATAAGATTCAAAATGAAAAGATAGAATGGTCTGTCATAGAATCAAAGCATTTTGACATTCATTATGTAAAAGGTCAGGATGAATTTGGGCAGTTGACAGTTCTAATGGCAGAGAATGCTTATTATAAGCTAAACAAGTTTTTTAAACAACCATTAAAAAATAGAATTCCGATAATAGTTTATTCTTCGAAACAAGAATTTCATACTACAAATATAATTTATCCTTTACTTTCCGAAGGCGTTGGAGGTTTTACAGAAACATTACGCAATAGAGTTGCACTGCCCTTTGATGGAAGCTATAAGAAATTTGAAGAAGTTTTAGTTCATGAACTAACCCATGCATATATTAATGATATTGATAATACTTTTTTTAGAAATCCTCTATTTAGCAATTTTTCAAGTTATTTACCTTTTTGGTTTGCAGAAGGTTTGCCGGAATTTCTTGCTATTGGCGGAGATGATAACTATAATAATTCTTTTATTATTGATATGGTGATGAATGATTATATTTATGACATAGAATATCTTGGTGGATATTTTGCATATAGATTGGGTGAAGCATTTTTAGTATGGATATCTGAAGAATGGGGACAGGAGAAAATCACAGATTTCTATTATAATCTTAGAATACAAAACAATATTAACCTTGCTTCTGAGCGTACCTTTAATATGGATTTTTATGAACTTCAAAAAAGATTTAAAATATATCTTAAAAGGAAATACTCTTTCTTGTTGGATAAATTTGAAGTTCCTTGGGAAAGTACAAACAGGCATACAGATGCAAAGAAAAGTTTTGCCTATCAAAATATTTTTCCACGATTTACAGGTAGTTATGAGTTCGCATATTTTTCTCAACATAAAGGCAGAACAGTAATAAAGCTGGCGTCATCAGAGAAATTGTTTGTTGATTAAATTATTCTTATATGGTATTAATTTTCATT
>CAZJNG010000329.1:0-3493 GCA_964547265.1 uncultured Candidatus Cloacimonadota bacterium
GTAGAAGCTTTTAATAATATGAAAGGATATTTATGGATATTATAATGTTTATAATTAAAGCATTATTCGTACTGGTTATTAATATTGGACTTGGATATATATTAAGTTATTGTTTTCATGCCTTTTTCTTTTATCCAAAAAAACTATATTTTTTAGGCAAATATCCTGTTTCTTTTACTCCTGGTCTATTACACAGAAAGAAAAAACAACTAATTGATTATCTGAATAAAAAACTTAATGAGTATTTTGACTATGTGAAAAAGGATTATTTCGATATTAACTTTTTGACTGAATTTGAAAACAAAATTTTTAATGATTGTTACCCTCATATTCATAAATTTTTAAACAAGGATTGGTTGCCCGGATTTTTAAAAACCAGATTAGAATATTTGATTTCTGATTTGCTTTGGTTAATTATTTATAAGCTAACTAGAAAAATTATACCGAAATTGTTAAAAGATTATCAGGCTGAAAAACAAATATTATTGCTTGATATTAAGCTTGACATTTATAAACTTAAACAACTTTTTGAAGAGCATGTGTTTAAGTATTTTTTATACTTTAATTTGGTATTCTTTACAATTATTGGCATAATAAATATGTTCTTGTTTGTAATTTTGGCTTGAAATAATTTAAATGATTATGCTATATTTTGAAAGTAGTTATCTCAAGAAAAAACATTTTATTGACAAAATACACACAAATTGTTATTTTTAATTAAGAGGATATAGTAATGGCTGAAAAGAAGAGTTCACTGTTAATCAAGCTTGGAAATCAGAGTTCGATAGCAATTATGGTTGGTGTGATTGCTATCCTGGCAATCTTATTGTTTCCAATGCCTGCTATTATGATAGATTCACTACTTGTCTTAAACTTTATGCTTGCTTTTGTGATATTATTATCTCCTTTATATTTGTTAAAACCTGTAGAGTTTTCAGTGTATCCGGGTTTATTATTAATTGTAACATTGTTTAGGCTTTCATTAAATGTAGCAACAACAAGAGCTATTTTAAGTTCAGGTAATCCGGGTCAAATTATCGAAGTTTTTGGCAGGTTCATGATAGGAGGTAATTATGTGGTTGGTATTATTATCTTTGTAATTATTTTTATCATTAATTTTATTGTTGTAGTTAAAGGTTCAGGTAGAGTCGCAGAAGTAGCTGCAAGATTTACTCTTGATTCATTGCCCGGTCGTCAAATGGCTGTAGATGCTGATCTTAACAATGGTATTATAACAGATGCTGAAGCACGACAAAAAAGAGATGATATTAGACGCGAAGCAGATTTTTACGGTGCGATGGATGGTGCCAGTAAGTTTGTGTCAGGCGATGCCAAAGCCGGTATAATGGTACTTTTTATCAATCTTATAGGTGGTATCGTAATAGGTATGGTTCAAATGAATATGACCTTTTTTGCTGCAGCTGATAAGTTTACAATATTGACTATTGGTGATGGTCTTGTTTCTCAAATACCCGGACTTTTAATTTCAATATCTGCAGGTGTGATAGTTACCCGTGCAGGAACTAAGGCAAATCTTGGTGAAGAAGTCTTGACTCAACTATTCAAAGAACCAAGAGTTTTGTATGCTACTTCTGTTATCATGGCAATTTTTGCTTTTGCACCGGGGATGCCTTGGTATTTATTTTTACCTGTAGGTATTGGAATTGGATATTTTGGATATAAGATATCTAAATCCGAGATGATTGAGGTTGTAAGTGATGAAGAAAAAGCCTTAAATGCCAGAAAAGAAGAAGAACAGAAGATGATGGAAACTGAGGCTGCAAGTTCACCGGAAGAAAAGTCAAAAGAAATAGCTGCTTACATGCAGATTGATCCTTTAGAGTTAGAAATTGGCTATAGTCTTATTTCTCTTGTTGATGAAAAACAAAAAGGAGATTTACTGGACAGAGTGTCAAGTTTAAGAAAACAGTTAGCGATTGAGATAGGGATGATTGTGCCTCCTATTAGAATTAGAGATAATATCTCTCTAGTTCCAAATCAGTATGTTGTCAAGATTAGAGGAGAAGAAATAACTTCTTATGAATGTTTGGTAAATCATTATTTGGCGCTTGATCCGGGTACGGTTGAAAAACCCGTAAAAGGTATAGAAACAAAAGAACCGGCCTTTGGCTTAGATGCTGTTTGGATAACGGAAGATAAAAAAGAAATTGCTGAAATGCATGGCTATACAGTAATTGAACCCTCTGCTATGATTGCTACACATCTTTCAGAAATTATAAAATCTCATGCTGATATGATACTTACTCGTCAAGATGTATCCAGAATGTTGGAAAATGTTAAAAAAGATAATGAAGCCGTGGTGAATGAGTTAGTACCAAACCTATTGTCAATTGGTAACATTGAAAAGGTTTTAAAAAATCTATTACGAGAAAGTGTACCAATAAGAGATATGGTTACTATCCTGGAAACTCTTGCTGATTATGCTCCTGCGACCAGAGATATTGAGACATTGACAGAATATGTCAGATTTGCTTTATCAAGAACTATCGCAAAGAAATATATTGCAAATGACGGAATTGTTTATGGTATAACTCTTGATCCCGCTCTTGAACAACTTGTGAATGAAACAGTAAGTCAATTAAAACAAAAGAATTACTCATCATCATTACCTCCGGATGTAGTTGGAGTATTATATAATGATTTACGACAGGCACAAGAGGAAATGCTTAAAAAGGGATTGACTCCTGTTATTATTGTAACTCCAAATATTAGAGCATATTTAAGAAGATTAATAGAGCCGTCATTACCAAGTTTGCCCGTTGTTTCTTATAATGAGATTCCTACTCATATTCCTCTTCAATCATTTTTGAGTGTGAGTCATAAATAGGATTTCTTTTTATAAATGGTCTGATTTTTCTTTTCTTTTTAAAGAACTTGATACATTTTTCAAGTACATCTAACTGTTTATTAAATGATTCAAAATCAGAGCTATTATCAATAACTACATCAGCTAAAATCTGTTTAACTTCTTGACTGATTTGATTTTTTAAAATGTTTTTTGCCGTAGATTCTGTACAGTTGTCTCTAATCATAACTCTATCTATCTTAGTTTGGTAGTCTGCTGTTATTAAGACATTTAAATCAAAACAATCTATCAAATCACACTCAAAGAGTAGAGGAACTTCAAAAATAAGGATTTTTTCTTGAGAGTTTGTGACATAATCCAACATTTTTGTTAGTATCATAGGGTGTAAATAATTTGAAAGTATAATAACATTTTTTTCTTTTGAGAATATTTTTTTTCTGAATTTTGCTTTATCAATCTCATAATCGCCGTTTTCAGGTTTTTTATTTAGTATACTTTTTCCAAATATAAGTGATAATTGTTTTATGACTACTTTATCTTTTAATATTTGAGCGTTAATCTCATCTGCTGAATAAACCTGATAATCTTTATCTTGAAAATATTTTTTAGCGAAAGATTTTCCGGATGCAATATCTCCTGTAATACTAATTAAAAAAGGTCTATTTG
>CAZJNG010000330.1:0-3488 GCA_964547265.1 uncultured Candidatus Cloacimonadota bacterium
TACGCCAACTTTATTATTATCAAAACTACTTTTTAAAATTTCTGAATCTTGTACAGTTTCAACAGCAGCAGCCATAGCGTATTGAGCATATAAGTCATTTTTATCTACTTCTTTTTTTTCATAATAATTAAGCGGGTCAAAATTTTTGACGGTCCCGGCTATTTGGCTTGAAAAGTTAGAGACATCAAATCTAGTTACTTTTTCGATACCACTTTTACCATCCAGTAAGCCTTTCCATGTTTCTTCTACATTGTTTCCAACAGCGTTAATTGTACCAATACCCGTAATTACTACTCTTCGTTTATTCATATTAATACCTCATTAGGTTAAGATAAGGCAATACTTATTGTATTGCCTTATAAAATTGTTATTAATTTACATGATTTGTGATGTAATCAATAGCATCCTGTACTGTACGAATAGTTTCAGCTTCATTCTCAGGAATTTCAATATTGAATTCATCTTCAAATTTCATGATAAGTTCAACAGTGTCTAAAGAATCTGCACCAAGATCTTCAATAAAACGAGCACTTGGAACAACTTCACTTTCTTCAACACCAAGTTTTTCAACAATAAGTTCTTTTACTTTTGCTGTAATATCCATAGTATCCTCCATAGGGAATTATTTTTTGTTACATTATCAATCCGCCATCCACATTAAGTGTCTGGCCGGTTATATAACAAGCTTCGTCAGAAGCTAGAAAAAGGCATAAATTAGCAACATCTAGAGTTTTTCCCATCCTTTTTAAAGGAATAGCTTTTGCATAATCCTCTATAATTTTTTCATCTAAACTAGCAGTCATTTCTGTCTCGATAAAACCGGGAGCAACTGCATTGCATCTAATATTTCGTGAAGCAAATTCTTTAGCGGTGGACTTAGTTAAAGCAATGACACCACCCTTAGATGCAGCATAATTTGCTTGACCAAGATTACCCATGATTCCTATAACTGAAGCCATATTTATAATTGAACCTGATTTCTGATTAAGCATGATTCTGGAGATTTTTTGAATGCAATTAAATGTACCTTTTAGATTAACATTAATAACGGCATCCCAATCGGCTTCTTTCATTCTCATTATCAGGTTATCTTTAGTAATACCTGCGTTATTAACCAATACATCAATAGAACCATGAGTCTTAACAATATCTTTAAAGCAATCTTCAACATTTTGTGCATCAGTTACATTCATAACATAGCCAACGACATTATATGCTTTATCTTTTAATTTTGTAACAGCTAAATCAACAGATTCCTGATTTAAATCAGCAATGACAGTCAAGGCACCTTCTTCAGCAAATCGTTCTGCAATGGCAAAACCAATACCTCTTGCTGAACCGGTAATAACTGCAACTTTATTTTCTAATCTTTTCATAAGTTCTCCATTTCTCTTACAACGATTTCTATATCATCATATTTGTCAATATTAAAAACAGTTGCAGAAGGTTGGATTTTATTAATCATACCTGATAATACTTTTTGAGGACCAAATTCAATATAGATTTCTACATTTTCTGATTCCAAAGTTTTTATAGTATCTACCCATAATACAGAAGATGTAACTTGTTTTGTGAGATTAATTTTGATATCATCTGCCTTAATCGCAGGTTTTGCATTTACATTTGCAATTACAGGATAGATAGCATCATTAAAATTAATCTTATCCATTTCTTCTTTTAACCATAAAGATGCTTTATCAATTAAAGGGCTGTGAAATGGTCCACCCACTACAAGTGGCATAACTCTTTTTGCCTTTTTATCTTTGGCTAAGGCAGTAGCTAAATCTACGCCTTCTTTAGTTCCTGAAATCACAGTTTGAACCGGAGTATTGAAATTTGCTGCCACAACAAGGTGTTGTTTAGATGCTTCTTCACAAATTTCTTTAACAGTCTCAGGAGATAGTCCTAAGACAGCTGCCATTGCAAAAGGAGTGCCGTCATTAGCTTTAATCATAAACTCACCGCGTTTATGAACTAAATATAAAGCATCAGCAAAATCAAGAGTTTTATTTGCTGTAAGTGCAGAAAATTCACCTAGAGAGTGACCCGCACAGTAATCAGGTTGAATTTCAAGTCTTTTAAGAAAAGCATTTAGAGCCATGATACTGTGACATAAGATTGCAGGTTGAGTAAATCTGGTTTCTTTAAGTTTATCTTCAGGACCTTCGTTCATAACGGAAAGAAGATTTTCTCCTGTTTTTGTTTCAAAGTTCTTTAACACTTCCAAATATTCCGGGAATTTATCAATAAAATCCATTCCCATTCCGATATATTGAGCACCTTGTCCGGGAAAGACAAAGGCTGTTTTCTTGTTTTTATAACTCATTAAAAAATTCCTTGTTAATATCTTAGTAGGAGAGTACCATAAGTTAAACCTGCCCCAAAAGCTGTGAGTACGACAATATCTCCTCGTTTAATTTGATTAGATTTTACCGCTTCCGTCATGGCAATTGGTACTGATGAAGATGAAGTATTAGCAAATCTTTCGATAGTAACAATCACTTTTTCTTTTGGTACTTTTAACTTATCTGCCAGAGATTCAATTATTCTCATATTTGCTTGATGTGGAATAACCCAATCAATATCTTTAACACCCATATTGTGTTTTTTTAAGACATCCATTGTTACATTGTACATAGATTTAACTGCATGCTTAAAAATTTTATTACCTTCCATATATACAGAATGCAAGCTTTGATCAACAGTTTCGTGAGATGCAGGCAATCTTGATCCTCCGGCTTTTTGTTGAAGTAAATCCCATTCGGAAGCATCAGCAGTTATTTTTGATTCGATTATTTGTGATATATCACCGGATTCTGCTCTTTTGACAATTGCAGCTCCGGCACCATCTCCAAATAACACGCAAGTTCCTCTGTCAGTCCAGTTTATAAGTCTGGAAAGTATTTCTACACCGACAACGAGTATAGTGTCACATAAACCATTTTCAATGTATTGTTTTGCAACATCGATTGCATAGATAAAACCGGTACAACCTGCACTAATATCAAAAGCAGGAATATCTTTCAAGCCAAGTTTATTTTGTAAAATACATGCTGTTGAAGGGAAAGGGTGATCTGCTGATATTGTCCCGACAATAATCATCTGAATATCTTTATGTCGAGTAGTATTTGAATTATGTATTGCATTTTCTGCAGCTTTATAAGCTAAATCTGATGCAGCTTCGGTTTCATCGGCAAAATGTCGTTCAAACATACCGGTACGAACTTTTATCCATTCATCTGAGGTATCAACCATTTTTTCTAAATCAAAATTGTTTACAATTTTTTTAGGAACATAATTTCCGAGTGAGTCAATTTTTGCTTTATATTTTACCATGTCTTAGTTCCTTTCAAAGTAGTCTTTCATTTGTTCAATGAAATTTGATTCTGCGATACGGCAAGTAAACTTTAGTGCATTTTTAATGGCAATGGCATTTGACCTGCCATGTCCGACAACAGATATCCCATTTAATCCTACAAGTAAGGCTC
>CAZJNG010000331.1:0-3480 GCA_964547265.1 uncultured Candidatus Cloacimonadota bacterium
AGTGTCTTTGCTGACACAGTTAGAGGTAAAAGGGTTTGCTGTTAAATCATCATCTTTTATTGTTGAAAACATTGTAAACTTATCGCCAAAGGCTTTTAATTCTTTTTCTGTTACTCCGATTAGATTAGTAAATGGGGTGAGATTTTCATCAGCTGATTGTCTGTCAAATAGCCAGATTAAAAACCAGAAGAGATTTAGGACAGCTTGAGGTCTGAGTATAACCGCCAGCGTTTCATTATTCATAGATTTGATTTCTTTGAGAGCGTCAAACTGAGAGCCTAAACGATTAAGCAGTTCATCAAGATTTAGTGAGTCAGGGTTTTTACTTCCATAAGAAACTTTTGTCTCAATATGGTCTTTTCTCAGAGTCATTGACATATCTAAATCTGAGAAATTTCTATAACCTAAAAAGCCGTTTCCGGTAAGATAAACACTTTCAACAAATTCTTTTGAGATTATACCTGAGAGCATAGCATCTTTAGATTTAGCAAAGTCAATACATTGTTTAACCATTTCAATAAGTTTCGCAGTATCTATTTTTTCTATAGCAGGGTAGTAGTTATTAGTTTTTGGAATCTCAGTCTTTTCAAGTGAACTAACTGCGTTTGGATCCGGAGTGTTTTGTTCTGCAATCATTTCAGCTTTACGAAGCATGTCAAGTAAACTTGCTTCATCAATTTGTCTGCTGGATGCACTACCTATTTTTTTATCCTTTGTACATTGATAATATACTTCAAAATATTCTCCTGCCATATGTTGAGTAATTGAATTTTGAGCAAAACGAGTATAATGCGTATTGGTGTAACTAGTTGAGATAGAATAATCATCTGCTTTAACATTCTTTCTTAAGAAATCAGCTATTGTCATTAATTTCTCTTTCATTTTGAACCTCCTACACGGATATTTCTAAATCTTGAGGGAGCTGCTCCGTGTGTCATCCTGCCTGTTTGATTTGGCTGTCCCTTGCCACAGTTGGTAACTCCAAAGGATTTTCAGTAGCGTTTATCACAAATAGCATCGCAACTATTCCAAAATTCAGGATTACTTGAACGATATAATACCTTTTTCAAAGGTCGGAATAGTTTTCCATCCTTAATTTCCCAGAAATAGTCTCCGCCAAACTGGAAGTTCACCCTGTGTTGATCTATTGAAAATGAGCCCTGACCCTGAATAAAAACGCCTTCTTCTGTATCTGCAATTAAATCAGAAGGGCTAAGTTGCTTTTCTCCCGGTAAAAGATAAAGATTTGGTATCCTGTTCATTGGTTGGTCGTAGTAATAAGTTGCTCTATTACAACCTCTTGAATAATCTAAGTCAATAAAAGGTGCTGTTTCTCGAGTAGTGCCATATTCATTTAGAATTCCATTTTTAATTATGTACCACTTTTGTCCGGGCACACCATCATCGTCAAAACCGGCAGTCGCTAAACCACCTTCTAAAGTATTATCGCCAACAAAATTTACTATATCGGAACCATACTTAAAATTTTTAAGTTTTTCAGGTGTTGCAAAAGATACTCCTGCATAATCAGCTTCCCAGCCCAATACACGATCTAGTTCTGTAGGATGACCAACAGATTCGTGCATAGTAAGCCCTAAATGATTATGGTCAAGAATTAAGGTACGGCTTTTTTCTTCTGAGAGAGTTTCGGCATTAACTTTAGTGATAGCTTCCTGTGCTACCTGATCTGCTTTATCAATCAGGTTAAGACTGTCAATCCATTCCCAGCCGATTGCCTTACCACCTTCATTAAATTGCCTTGATTGTGTGTCTGTATCA
Organism: uncultured Candidatus Cloacimonadota bacterium; assembly: GCA_964547265.1. Taxonomy (GTDB): domain Bacteria; phylum Cloacimonadota; class Cloacimonadia; order Cloacimonadales; family WRIO01; genus JALNXV01. The sequence continues at coordinate 1,780 of CAZJNG010000331.1, forward strand.
TTAGATGCAAAAGCAACAAAGACAGGGTTAATAAATGTAGTGTCTATATCTAACCTGGTGCCGATTGTTGATGCGAAAAGTTTTTCATCATTTTGGGTCTGGAAATAAACGAAAGTCTTTTTTATCTGATTATAGTTGAGCATTTTTTTAGAGATTTCCAGCATTAACTCTGTTTTTTCTTTTAATCGGATCTTCTGGCATTAAAACATGGTTAAATTCATGTGATATATACAGTTAACTAATATTAATAATTTAGTTGTTCTGGCTACATTAAACTTACGCCTAATAATTTTAATATTTCAGACTGCTCTTCGTCTGGTCTGGAAATATTTGTATATGCAACATTTCCTTGATATAATTTTTCTGATAACCTAACAGACTTTAATCTTTATGTTGTAATGATCTATACCCTAAAAGAGCTTGATTAGCATTTATCCTTTCTTGAGGTACATCAGTTTTTATTACAAAACATCCATCAAGAGCTTTTCCTTGTCAATTATATCTTGCTTTATACTCCATGCAAGTGTACCTTCTTTATTTACTGACCAGTCAAAAAACTTTTCTATTTTATACTGCTCAAAGATTTTGCCTATACTGACTGAAACTCTGTTAGAATCTCTTTTTTTCTTGATGTTTCCTTTTTCCTGCAACTTTGACACAACTTTATCGATCAAAGCTTGTCTTGTTTGTGATTCATGATTAGCTCTTTTTTCATCCTTACAAAGAATATATCTAATACTACTATTCTCATGATTAAAAAACTCAGCAATTTCTGAGAGTTTATCCCTGATTCATTACTAACAAATATAACACTATACTATATAATTAAATCCACTAAGGCTTAGTTTGGGTTATGCTTTAAATACGGCTATCAAAACCGTTTAAGTTCAAATAAACTATACATCTTAATGACCCTTTAGATAATTAAGAGGGGTTGATTTGTCATCCCTTTGCCATCTGTCATCAATATACATTTTTACAGGAGAATTTCGTTTAAAATAGTTTACCATAGCATCTCTAAGATTAATCTCGTGGCGGATAATCTGGCTTTCAGGTATTGTAGTTAAAAGTGTTAAGCCTGCGTTACCTTGAATTAAGAAGTCTGTAGTTGCTACTTTATATATTTTATTTGGGTCCCAAGGTTCTCCTCCGATTTCAAGGAGAGTAACGCGGTCAAAATCACTTCTGGTTTTATTAAATCTAATTTTACCACCTGCTAGTAAAAGACCTTGTCTTGAACCGGCAATTCTGGTTTCTATAATTCTTTTTAACATCATACCATCTACTAGTAGAGTAACTACCATATTGTCAAAAGGCATGGCATTAAAAACATGTCTGTAAGTAACATTGCCCATAGGAATTTCTGCTCTTACTCCACCTAAATTGATAAAAGCAAAATCAGCCTCAGCTGCTTCTAGCATAGCTTCACAGGTGAAGTTTCCCATCGCATTTTGGTTATCTACAGAAGCTCTTGAAAGAAATACTCCTGCCACTCCGACAATTTCATCCATACCTTTTTCTGCAATTGCTTGTTGTTCGCTAATATATGCATCGACCTCAGAGTCAGGGATAAACTGGTCTTCAAAAAGTGTAAGTAAAAGACTGTTTTCTTCAGGTGTATCGAAGCCAGAGATAGTTTTAGTCTCCGGGTCAATTTTTAAGATCAAATGTAAGATGCCCGAACCATAAGCATAACCTTGA
>CAZJNG010000332.1:0-3466 GCA_964547265.1 uncultured Candidatus Cloacimonadota bacterium
AAAAGATAATCGCTTGTTTGTTTTAAACTTAAAAAATAATTTATTACATAAGTATAATAAAGTTCATCATACACAAAATTTACAAGATTTTGATTTTAACTTTTCATTTGATGATGATTATATTGCCAGGAAAAAAAGTAATATTTCAAAATTAATAACATTTGAGTCTAGAAAAATTAAAGCTTACGAAGCTCCATTTATCATTACTGCTCCTCAAGAAATTATTGATATAGCATATAAATGCGGACTCGGAGACAATAATAATATTGGTTTTGGCTGTATAGAAGCAGTGAAGAAATAAGTAAATATTTTCTTTTTGAGACACCTGTATAAATCTGTGTTTTAAAATATATTTTTTTGTATTATTCAACAGTCTTTAAAAATAAGCTTCTCGAATTAGCTTAAGGCATTATCATTCAAAATAATTTGCGTAATCAGTGTAAAAAAATCTTTTGTCTCTTGACTGATAAAAAATAGTCTCAGTGATTAAACTAAAAAGGAAGTTCCTGCTTCATAAGGAACTCCCTTGCATATAATATCTTTTCGAGGAGCTTACAAAGAAGCAATCCTCACATTTTAAGACTTACTTCATCATCAACATCTTATCTATTTGAGAATATTTCCCTGCCTGCATTTTATAGAAATATACACCTGTAGCAACTCTTCTGTGATTATCATCAAGACCACTCCAGATTATGCTATGACGACCGGGTGCAATTTCCTGATTAACCAGAGATTTCACTTTTTGTCCTTTGATATTGAAGATATCTATTGTTACTTTTACCTTTTCAGCAATATCAAAACTAATAGTAGTACTTGGATTAAACGGATTTGGATATGCTCCGTTAAGTTGAGTAACAAGAGGAATAACAGGAGCTTCATTGCCAATTTTTCCTGTTTTTACAGCAATAGGACCAAAGAACTCCATAGTGCCGTCATATTCAGCTGACTGTAACCAGTAAAAGTATTCTGTATCTTCAAAAGTTGTTTCGTCTGTGTATGAATAATTTGTTTCAGTTGATTGATTTAAAGAGCGAACTATGTTATCTGAAACACGCAGAGCGTCTCTTAATTCATCTGTTTCAGCTCTCAGGATGTGATAGCCTATCATATTGCTTTCTGATTGAGTTGTCCACATAATGCTTACAGTATTTGAAACTGTGTATATTGCTGTAAATGATGAGAGAGTGACAGGGAGAGTGGCATCGTCTGTTGGATATTGTAAATTATGATACGGATAACCATTGTTTCTGCCATTGCCGATATTCCAGATGTCCTCTGCTCCATTAGTGGTTTCGCCTGCAAAATCCCAACCGGCGAGTAAATATATATTATCTGTTGTGGAAGCATTGGTCATTTCTTCTGTGGTTTTGCCAAAAGAAATATCCGAACCAGAACTTGTCACTTGTCCTGATGTAATTTTATTCCAAAAAGAGTTCGATATTGTACCACTACTAAGTCCACTTAAGCCTCCGAGATTGGCAGTACCGCTTACAGCACCAATGCTATAGCAGTTACTGACCGTACATCCACTAGCAACTCTGCCAACTAGTCCACCGATCGACATATTACCATTTACATTAGCTGTACTATAAGAATCTTTGACTATTGAGTTTGTCTGTACATCACCTATCAGTCCACCAGTATTATTTAACCCTGCCGAAACGATACCTGTACTAAAACAATTTTCTACAATGCTTTCCTCAATACGACCCGCTAATCCACCGGCTTGTTCGCTTCCTTTTACAAAGCAATTTATTACGCCTACATTCATCACTGTAGCATTGTTAATATTTCCAAATAAACCTTGTAGATTTACATTTCTGTTAATGTACAGATTATTTATAGTATATCCCTGTCCATTGTATGTACCAGTAAACTTAACTGAACTATTTCCTAAGGTAGTCCATCCCATATTTAAACTCCAGCTTGGTGTAGTCCACATACTAAAATCAGCTGTTTGAGTATAACTGCCTGCCCATCGGGAATTATCTTCTGCTATCCAGACAAGATTAGGTAATCCTGCGATTAGATTGCTTGTTGGTGCTACTGCATATCCGCCTGTCCACTTCAAAGTAGGATATCCTCCAAATGAAATAGCAGATGACATTGCCCATTTATCTGTAAAATCCCATTCTGTAAAAGTGCCTGCTGTTTTCATTTCAGCTGTTGTTTTGCCGGTTAGATTAGCTCCTTCACCTGCGGATGTTGTTGGGCTTTCAATGGTGCCTCCAGATGTCTGTGTATCCCAATAACAATTTAAAAAAATGGCATCATCTCCGGCAAATCCGGTAAACCCTTTGCCTGGAATAATCTCGTTATTATTATAATCTTTTACCAAGCCGGTAGAATAAGAATTAGTTATTGTTCCACTATAAAAATATCCAACAAAGCCTCCAAAATTAGTCAAAGTATCTGATCTTCTGTACACATCACTCAAACTATATGAGTTGCTGATATCTCCAGAATTATTTCCAATTAAGCCACCGACTTGATCTATACCATTTACCATACCGATACTATAGCAATACTCAATCTTGCCTGTTAAATCAAAGTTCATGTTATTTCCAACTAATCCTCCAACATAAAGACTCCCGGTAACAGGGACAGAACTATACACATTTTGAATTGTACCGCGATTTGACCCTGCTAATGCTCCAACATAGTTTCTGCCTGTCACCCCTGAAAAACTGCCAAAAGCAAGACCCAGATTTTTTATAGTACCTGTTAAAGAACCGAATAACCCCTGATAATCAGTTGCAGGACGCTCAATTGTTAAACCCAAGATTGAGTGATTTTGTCCATCATAAGTACCTGAGAATGTAGTATGATCATTTCCTATTGGTGTCCAACCTTTGTTATTATCCCAAGAATAAATTTCTGATGGAAAAACAATATTAGCCGTCTGAATATAGTGCTTATCCCATCTTGCTGTATTTTGACTAATCCAATAAAGGTTTTGCCATGACTCTATTTGGTATGGCGAGCCTTCTGTACCACTTCCAGTAGGTTCAATTGCGGTTTGCCCTAATAATCCTGTTAAAAATGTCCCTAACACTATCACTACAATGAGTATTTTTTTCATTTTCATAGTTTTCCTCCTGTTTTTCTTTTATAATTATATATATACAATAATTGTGCCATTAAAAATGTAACTAAATAGGATATTTTTAAATTAATGATAATCAATATTTTGTGCTGTTTAATACTTTATATTTTTTTAAAAAAGTCCTGAGTTAGTTAGAAGATGTGCGATTTGTATGTGCGATTTATCAAAAAGTGTGCGATTTGTTATTGTGAAAAAAATAGATTTATTGTTTGTATTGATAAAAATAAGACTGCCACGCTATATCAGCAATGGCAGTCTAAAACTAATTAACCTATTTCATCATCAGTACTTTATCAATTTTTGAATATTTCCCTGCCTGCATTTTATAGAAATATACACCTGTAGCAACTCTTCTGT
>CAZJNG010000333.1:0-3465 GCA_964547265.1 uncultured Candidatus Cloacimonadota bacterium
TCAAAAAGAGATTAATAAGAATTCAATCTTTACAAAGATAGCTCAGATGATTACCATTTCACATGAACCAAGACATATAATTAAAACAATTATTGAAGAAACAAGAAACCTGATAGATTATGATAGTGGTACACTTTTTTTGCTCGATAATGCTTATTTAGTTCCATACTATACTAACAATGAAAGCTTGTCTCATGTAATTAATAATATTAAGCTAAAAGTAGGTGAAGGCTTGACAGGTCTGGTTGCTAAAATAAAAAAAGGTATGATAGTAAATGATGCAAGTAATAGTCCTGTTGCAGTAACAATTGATAACACTCCGGAAATAAATGAATGTTTAATTTCATGTCCATTAATTAATAATGATAAATTGATAGGAGTAGTTACTTTCTCAAGAGAAGGAAACAAATATTTCACTGATGAAGACTTAAAAATCTTAGAATTATTATCAGTTCAAGCCGCCGCAGTTCTTGATAACTCAATCTTGCTTAAGAAACTTCTTGATTCGGAAAATAAATACTATTCAATGATTAACGAATCAGCATTAGGCATGATAATTCTTAATAACAGAAAAATAACTTTCTCAAATAAAAGATTCAGTCAATATCTTGATTATTCGTTGTCTAATCTACTGGGAAAAGACATAGTAGAGCTAATCTCAACAAAAGATAAATCTTTCTTTGCTTCTCAATTAACTACATTCTTGCTTGATGGGAAAATAGAAGTGTTTGAGATAGAATTAATTGATTCAAAAAAACAATCTGTAATCTTTGAGTTTTCTCTTTCTTCAATTGTTTGGGAAAATAACTCATCTATTTTAATTACAGCAAGCAATATAACAGAAAAAATACAACTTAATAAACAACTTCTTCAAACTCAAAAACTTGAATCTGTCGGAGCCTTGGCAAGCGGTATAGCCCATGATTTCAAAAATGTACTTGCCGGCATAATCGGAGCAGCGGATATGATTATCTTAAAAACCTCTGAATCCTCACCTATCAATCACTTTGCAAAGATTATCAAAACATCTGCTGAAAGGGGTTCTAAACTTTCACAAAGATTACTTGGGTTCTCTAGAGTCGATGAACAAGATAAAGAAATTTTTGATTTAAATGAGCTTCTAAGAGAGGTTATTGAGATTGTTTCATATACCTTTGAAAAAAATATAGAATTAAAACATAATCTTTTTGCCGAACCATTAACCTTTGAAGGAGATTCTGTAAAAATTCAACAGTGCCTTCTTAACTTATGCGTAAATGCCAGAGATGCTATGCCTGAAGGCGGTTCACTGATTGTAGAGAGCTCAATTTTAGACAGTTTGTTTAATGAGACTTCGGAAAAAATTAATACTTTTATTGCCAATAATGAGTTAGCTATGGACAGAAAGTATAATTACATAAAAATTTCTGATACAGGCTGTGGAATACCCAAAAATATCCATGAAAATATATTTGAACCATTCTTTACAACAAAGGAAAAAGGTAAAGGCACAGGACTAGGCTTAAGTACCACAAAAACTATTGTTAAAGAATACAAAGGTGTAATTTTCTTGGAATCAGAAGAAGGAAAAGGTACTTCCTTTATAATCTTATTGCCGTGGATTAAAAGCATTAACAACCAACTTGATACGATGAGTCAGATAAATGACATATCTTCGCATTCAATCCTTTTAGTTGATGACGAAGAAATTGTCCTTGATGTAGCAAAAGATTTATTGGAAGAACTAGGCAACAAGGTATATGCTGTAAATAACGGCACTGATGCGCTGAAAATCTTGAAAATGCATACAGACATAGATATTGCCATATTGGACAGGATGATGCCTAAAATGGACGGATTGACCTTGTTTAGGAAAATTAAAGTGCTTAGACCTGAAGTCAAGGTTATTATTGCAAGCGGTTTTATTCAAAAAGCTGAAGCGGAAAATATCATAGCCGAAGGTGCATTAGATTATATTTCAAAACCTTATCATCTGGAAGACTTAATTAAATTATTGAAAAAATAAAATTAAGCTTTTTAAAAGGATAGTTAAATGAATTGGTTGTTAAAAAACATTGTCATAATTTTGTTATTACTTTTTTTTATATATTCACTCTATGCTGATGATAATGTTTATCCTCCGGACTCTAATTATCATAACGAAAAAAAACTGCTAAGAACAATAAACCGAATGATTAGCTCATATCCTAGTCAGATTAAATCAGAGATTTTAGGTGTTACTGAAACGGATCAAAAAGAAATTTATCTGCTTACAATCCAAAAGGATTTAAAAAAAGCGTATAGAGATAAGCCTAACATACTTGTTATCGGACAGATTCACTCAGAAGAACCAATAGGACTGGAAATCTCCTTGAAATGGTCTGAATATCTGCTTGAAAATAAAAAAAATAAACTCTTAGACTATTACAATTTTTTTATTATCCCAACCCTAAATCCTGAAGGCTTTTCTATTGTGAGTCAAGGCTTAAGCAATTACCATAGAAAAAACAAAAAAGATACCAATCAAAATGGTGTTTTTGACATAATCCTTGATGGTGTTGATTTAAACCGTAATTTCCCTGTGAATTGGAATGTGGAGGAAAATAATAATCCCGAAAACAGATATTATGCAGGTGACTATCCTGCCTCTGAAGCTGAGACTCGTATTTTAATGAGTTTTTTTGAACGGAAACATATATTTATTACTATTAGTTATCACAGTTCATTTAATGGTACATACAATGAAAAGATTTTCTTCCCTTACAATTGGGAAGAAAAGAAATCTCCCCATTATGAAATCATGAATGATATAGCTTTAAAACTGGCTAAACATCTGCCTGTTGACTATCAAATTGATGAACCGGGAAATCAAAACTATCAGGTGCATACACAAAGAACCGGCAAAGTGGGCTATCTAAGAGATTATGTTTATAAACAACATCACAGCCTGTCTTTTGATATTGAAGTAGGCGGAATCAACCATAATGGTCAGTCAGTTGTTTTTCCTCCTAATAAAAAACTTGCTGAAATTATCAATAAAAATATCAAAAGCCTAAACTTAATGCTATCAGACATCAGCAAAGATATTCATAAAGGTTTGATTGTCAAAGCCGGACAGCCCTTAGCTTTTAAAGAGATTATCGAAGATTCTCATAGAAAGAGAAAAGCTCTCAAAACTAACGAGTTTGGTTATTTCTTTATCTATAGTCCATTAAATAAGAATAATTTTAATATCTTTTATGATTGTGATATCAATAAAGATTGCCGACAGACTTTTATTTATAATGTCAAAAACAAAAATACTCAAATATTTCATGTTAAGGATTAGCAATAATTATAAACAGTGTTTTATGCATGAGCTTTTGTACAAGTTATTTATAGTCTAAATCATATTAATCAATTAAAGCTCTTATAACTATAGACTTTTAAGCCTGTCTCAAAATGTAGAATTGTTCAACAAGCACCCTTGCTTGTTGCTTTCTAACA
>CAZJNG010000334.1:0-3457 GCA_964547265.1 uncultured Candidatus Cloacimonadota bacterium
AATACATTTTGAATTGTTAATATTATAACTACAATTCAAAAATTAATTTCAAATGATTATCAAAAGAAAAGATGATTTATGAAAAAATTATGGACACTCTTACTCCTGCTCACGATGGCAGGAATATTGATAGGACAGAACCTGAACGAAGGTTTTGAAGGAATAACTTTTCCTCCGGCAGGATGGAGAGTTATTAATGGTGGCGGAGCAAATACTTGGGTAAGATATACAACTACACCGATAACAGGTACAGCGTCTGCGGCTATAACTTACAACAGCACTGCTCATAATGACTGGTTGATAACTCCAAAATTGTCACCTATTACAGGAAATGCAACAATTCGTTTCAAGGCAAAAAATGGCTCATCTACATATCTTGACGCTTTCAATGTTAAATTATCTATATCAGGAAATGATGAAGCTGATTTTACTGTAACCCTTGCTAGCAATATAGTGCCTCCAACAATAGCAACAGAGTATGAATATGACTTAAGTGATTATGTTGGACAAAATGTTTATGTTGCTGTTCAAGCAATTTCTGCAGACGAAATGAGACTTTTTGTTGATGATTTCGAAGGACCTCCAATCTATACAGCTCCTGAACCTCCAACAGCAACAACTCTTGTTGCTCCGGCAAATGAAGCAATTAATATCAATCTTAGTCAGCAGTTATCATGGAACTCAGTTTTCGGGGCTGATAGATATAAAGTCTATTTTGGTACTGACGAAAACAATTTAGTAGAAACTGAGTTAGGAAATATTACTACTTGGACGCCTTTACCTGCTTTAGCTTACGGACAAACATATTACTGGAATGTTAAAGCCGGTAATGAATATGGATATGCTACTGCTACTGAAACAAGGTCATTTACAACAATGGCAGATCCGACAATTACAGCACTACCTTATACAGAAAGTTTTGAAAACGGTAACACACATAATTCAACAACTGTTTTAAACTGGAGTCAGGAAGCTATATCAGGTACTAGTCCATGGACTATTAATTCAACATTTACAAACTATAATAGAACACCAAGAACCGGTTCTTTTAATGTAACTTTAGTATATAATAACAGTCGTTGGTTATTTAGACCTGTTCAGTTAGTTGGTGGGACTTCGTATGATGTTGAGCTATATGCAAGGCAAGATGGGGCTACAGCCGCTAATGCAAATATAGGTATTTACTATGGAGATGCTGCTACTGTCGCAGCTATGACTAATACAATTAAAGCACAAACCGGTCTGATTGGTGGAGACTATCAAAGAATTGCTGGTAGTTTTACACCTGCACAATCAGGTATTTATTATATCGGTATTCAGGGTTGGATTAATGGAACACCTTGGTATATCAGTCTTGATGATATAACTATAGCACAGTCTCCTGACGATCCGATCGTTCAAATTACTGAAACTGTCGATTTCTTAGCATCTTTCGTTGGTGAAGAAACTGCAGAAAAATTTGTAACAATAACAAATATCGGTGGTGGGGTATTATCAATTAATCGCGAAGATGTTGTACTAGATGATAGAGAATTTGAAATGACTTCTATAGAACCTCAAGAATTAACAGCAAATCAATCTGTAAACATTCCTGTGAAGTTTAAACCTACAAGCCCCGGTATTCATAATGCAGTTATTACTTTCACCAATAATGAAAGGAATTATACTGCCAATTTAACCGGTTATGGTGTTGCTCCGGGATCTTTATTTGAAGGATTCAACGCCACAGCCTTTCCTCCTGCCGGTTGGGCAAACCCCGGCACATGGTCAAGAAGTACTACTGCTGTTCTTGAAGGAACCGGTTCGGCTTATAAATATACCAGTACTACACACTCAAACCTTGTTACTCCTTTGTTAACTATTACAAATAATAGTACTTTAAGATTTTATGCCAGAACAGCCTCTACAAATACATCTCAAAGAATACAGATAAAATATTCTGCTGATGGGACAATCTGGAATAATGTCGGAGAAGAAATTTCATTACCTGCTTCAAATAATGAATGGAGCTTCTATGAGGTCGATTTAAGTTCATTATCGACCAGAACTAACAATAATTACTATATAGCCTTTGCAACTTATAATGCAGGAACTGGCGGATCTGTCTATCTTGATGGTGTAGTCGGTCCTCAAATTACACCTTTGACTCCTAATCCGGTAACTTTAAATTTACCTGCAGATGAAGCTGTGAATGTATCAAACTCACCTAATCTTACATGGACACCTGCTGCTACAGGCGGAATTCCTACAAGCTATAAAGTATATCTTGATACTAATGAAAATCCAACAACCCTAAAAGCTACTGTTAATGCACCTGCATCAAATTACACTGTAACTCCATTTTTAACCTACTCAACCACCTATTACTGGAAAGTAGTAGCGGTAAATGCAAACGGAGAATCAGAAGCAAGTCCTGTGAGATCTTTTACCGTTATGGATGATCCTACTATTTATGCATTCCCATGGACTGAAACATTTGATACAACTCCACCGGCTCCAAACTGGACACTATTCAAAGGTGACCTTGCAGTTGAGACAGCATTAACTGTCGGTAGTGAATGGGGATTACATAATTTTGGCAATACTACCGGTCCTAATTTATTAGGTGCACATATTAATGTTTATGTAACAAAAAACGACTGTCTAATAACTCCTCCTATCGATCTTAACGGATTAGATAATGCGGTTTTAGATTTTGATATTGCTTTAACTCCATATTATACACCTATTGTTCAAACTAATTTAGGCCCTAATGATTATGTAGCTGTAGTTATTTCTACAGATAATGGCATAACATGGTCAAACGCAAATATCCTAGTTGATTGGGATGAAGATGACACAATATTACCTACAGGTAATAATATTAAAGTTGATTTATCATCATATACAGGTACTGTAAAACTAGGTTTTTATGCTCAAAGACCATCTGGAACAGATCCTGATTTACGATTCTATGTTGACAATGTTACAATCAGAGAAGTTTATACCGGCACTGACATATTAACATATAGTATCCCTGAGCAAACAGGTGCTGCTGTTATTGACAATCAGGCAAAGACAATTGCTGTTGAAGTAGGTGTTGGAACTGATGTTACTGCTCTTGTTTCTACTTTTACACTTTCACAGGGTGCTGCTGCTGTAATTGGTCAGCTTGCACAGGTTAGTGGTGTTACTGCTAATGACTTTACAGACCCGGTTGTTTATACTGTAACCGCAGAAGATGGTACATCAGAAACATGGACTGTAACAGTTACCGTAGCAACTACTCAAAGCAGTGAAAATGATATCCTTGCTTACAGTTTCCCTAATGCTACTCCGGCGGTGATTGATGTAATTAATCACACTGTAGCTATTCAGGTTCCATGGGACGCAAGTCTTACAAATCTTATTGCTACCTTTACCTTATCTCCTCTTGCAAATGCATTTATCGAAGATGGCATTGACCCTGAAAACAGAT
>CAZJNG010000335.1:0-3431 GCA_964547265.1 uncultured Candidatus Cloacimonadota bacterium
TTTGCCGGTTTTTGTATTGCAGTATTTGGAATTGTTATATCATTTCTTGTAGGCAGTTATGTAGCAATCACAATTTTTAAACTCGCATTTCTACATCCGATTGCTCTTTTTTTTGGATTGATTAGCAGTGTAACTTCTATCGGCATTACAGCCAGAATTCTTTCTGAAAGACGAAGTATGGACTCTCCTGAAGGAGTCACAATTCATCTTACTACTGTGATTAACGATGTTATTGTTATTATACTTTTAACAATAATCATCGCAATAACTTCTTCTTTAAATAAAGATAGTTATATAGATTCTTGGGATGATATCTTACTTATAACAATAAAGTCTATTGTTATTCTTTCAGTTACCACTATTTTAGGTTTCATCTTTGCAAATAGAATTAGCAAGATATTAAAACTATTTAAAAATCAGTATATTATTACTTTCTTAGCTTTTGGGCTTGCATTATTAATCTCAGGTTTTTTTGAAAAAGTTGGGCTTGCTATGATTATTGGGGCTTATGTTGTAGGTCTATTTCTGTCAAAAACAGATATTAGCTTTTTAATACAAGACACTTTACATCCTATTGAACGCTTGTTTGTACCAATCTTTTTTGCTGTGATGGGTATGAAGGTTAATGTCCTTAATTTATTTAATTCTAGTGTTTTATTATATGGATTAATTTTTACGGTAGTTGCTATATTGACTAAGGTCATTGGGTGTGGAATAACTTCATTTTTTTGTAATTTTAATAAACTTGGAGCATTACGAATAGGCTTTGGTATGGCACCTAGAGGAGAAGTTGCATTAATCGTAGCAGGAATAGGACTTTCATCCGGAATTCTTGAAGAAAATTCATTTGCAGTTATAATCCTAATGATAATTTTAACAACACTTCTTGCTCCGCAATTTCTAAATAATTTGTTAAAAATAAAAAAATCAGGAGTTCGAAAAGAATATAAATATAAAGGAACAATTTTAATAGAATATGATTTCCCTGATTATGATGAGATAAGTTTTTTAGTTTCTTATATAACAAAAGCATTTCATAAAGAAGGATTTTACATTAATAAAAGAATTCTTGATGATATAATTTATGAAATTAGAAAAGATGAAGTTTTTATTAAATTATTTGAATCAGAAAATAAGATTACTTTTAAAGTTTCAGAAGATGATAGCTCTTTCGTTAAAGCAGTTGTTTATGAAGCTATCTTAAAACTTGATAAAACAGTTGCAAAATTAAAAGCTCTTACAAAACCCGTAGATATGAGAAAAGAACTAATCTTTGAAAAAATCAAAAAGTACAATATAGATTTAGCAAAAATTATTGATCCTGAATGCATAATTATGAATCTAAAAGCAAAAAATAAAACTGAAGCTATAAAAGAACTGGTTAATATCTTATATACAAAGGAGAAAATTTCTGATAAACAAAATGTTTTAAATGAAATTTTAGATAGAGAAAAATCAATGAGTACAGGAATGCAAAACGGACTTGCAATTCCACATACAAGAACAGGTTATGCTCAGACGACATCTATTGCTTTAGGAATAAGCAGAAAAGGAATAGATTTTGATTCTATAGATGGATTATCTTCCAGAGTTATAGCTTGTTTAATTTCTTCTAATAGAGAGAACGACCCTCATATACAAGTTCTTGCTGCATTTTCAAGCTTTGTCAATAGTAAAAATGCTATAAATAAAATTTTAAACTATAATACTGAAAAAGAAATTTGGAGTCATTTCTTAACTGAGGATCAAAAGAATATCATATATTACGACTATGTATATAATAATATGAATAATAACATGTTAAGATAAAAATATGACAATATGTTTTATTATTATTGGACTCCTGTTTTCAGTTTTTTCAACGATAAAAAATTTTAAGTTTTTTAAAATATCTATTAATATTATTACCGCACCTCTGGCAGTTTTCTTGATTCTGTATTTGTTTGGAATTATTGATAATGATATTATTGTAAAGAGTATAATCGGCAATAATTTATTAAAACCTTACGAAATTATAATAATATTTTATACGGTTGCATATGTAAGTATTAGTGTTGATTTGTCAGGAGTGTTAGACTTTTTTGCATTTAAACTAATTAAGCATGCAAACAATAATGGGTTATATCTTTTTTGTTTTTTTTATTTCTTTTCATGCATACTTACAATATTTACTTCCAATGACATTGTCATTTTAACATTGACACCTATTGTTTTTTATTTAAGAAAGTATGCTAGCATTAATATTATTCCCTTACTTTTTGCAGAATTTTTTGGTGCTAATACTACAAGCATGCTCTTATATATTGGTAACCCGACAAATATTATTATTGCTAATTCTCTTAATCTCAGTTTTTTAGATTATACAAAGATAATGTTTATGCCAACTGTAATTGCTACATGTGCAAATTTCATACTACTTTTGCTTGTTTTTAAAAAGAAAATTACAAAAGTATTTATCTTACACGATAACAAGAAGTTAAAGTTAAGAAGTATATCAGATGCAATTATTAGTTCTTCTTTGCTAATTTTAATGCTCTTATGCTTACTAGTATCTGAAAGATTTTCTTTAAAAATTTGGCATGTAACATTATTTTTCTGCTTGATTTTTATCGTAGAAGATATGATTATTAGTATCTTTTATACGGTCAAAAACTATAAGCTGTATATTACTGAAATCAGTAAAGGTTTAAAAGAAGTTTATAAGATTTATGGATTTAGTGGCGAAAGGCATGATTTATTTATTATAATAAAAAGACTCCCTTGGAAGATATTACCTTTTCTTTTTGTAATGTTTGTATTGATTACAAGCTTGTCAGAGTATGGATTTATAAGTGTTTTAAGTTCTTTTATTTCAAATATTAGTGATAGTATTTTTGTCAATATCTTTGTTTATGGTATTACAAGCTTTTTATTGAGTAATATCATTAATAATCAACCGATGTCAATTTTATTTAGTAATATTTTTACTGACAAGGCACATTTAATGTCAGAGCTAAATTTAAAAGCTTCTTCTTATGCTGTTATTATTGCAAGTAATTTAGGTGCAAACTTGTCTTTGATTGGAGCTTTAGCAGGAGTAATGTGGGAGAAAATACTACGAAAGAATAATCTTAGAGTAAATTATTTTATATTTTTAAAGGTTGGGATTTCTGTTACATTGTTTGTATTTGTGATTAGCTTACTTACTTTGTATTATACTCTTAATTAACCATATTCAGGTATATTTTTTTAACAATGGATAATGGTAAAAACATTTCAGATTTAACTTTATGAATCAGAGAACATATTGATTATTGCCTTGTTTTGGCACAATTTTTGCCAAAATCAAAAATTTTCATTGACAAATTAAGAGTTTTTAATTAGATTAACTTAATATGAATAATAAAATAGTTGTTGATAGCTTAGTTAAAATTTACGGCAATCGTAAAGTT
>CAZJNG010000336.1:0-3419 GCA_964547265.1 uncultured Candidatus Cloacimonadota bacterium
CAAAATATCCTAACTTTCAATAATTGAGAAAATCCTTTTTTTAAAATGACTTAGTTCTGACTTTCCACAGCTATAAAGAGACTCTCTCAAAATGTCAAAAACCGGAACCCTGACGACTCGTCTGGGTGTGTCATTCTGAGCTTGTGAAGAATCTCCATATTTCTTCAATTAATCTCATATTATTGATTTGTAATATGTTAAGAAAACAAAGTTGATCCTTCACTTCGTTCAGGATGACAAAATTTCTTTGAAATTCTGTTTACATTCATGAACATGAGACAGTCTCAAAAAGATGCTGTCCCAAAATGTATAATTGGTCAACATGCAACCTTGCTTGTTGCTTCCTAAAATATTGATTGAAAAACATTTATGATGCTAAGTGCAAACAAGGGTGTTTGCACAACAGTAATTATTAGATAGGCTCAAAAAATACATAACCATGATTTAATAATAGCTTAATTATAAATTAATTTATTTTAGTACTTGCATAAATAAAATTTTAGAAATTGATTTTTATTAACTGAGAAAAGTCTGTTAAATTACTTCCAAAGAAAGAAATAGAATTATCAGTGTTTTTTAAAATTCAAAGTCCATAAAAACCCTTATATTATGTATATAAAGGGTTTTCTAATATTATCAAATTGTCTTTTGCTAATAACTACATAAAAATACTTGACGATAAATCAAAGTTATTTTTTATAGATAGATATAATTATGTATAGGAGAATTAATGAAATATAATTTAATATTTATCTTTCTATTTCTGAGTATAAGCTTAAATAGTCAAAATACTATGACTCCTACAGGGAATGGAACGATTGCCAGCCCTTACCAAATAGAAAGTCTGGATAATTTATTTTGGTTAAGCCAAAATAGTGAACATTGGGACAAATATTTCATCCAAACTTCAAATATTGATGCTTCTCAGACAAATTCTTGGGGAGAATATGGATGGGAACCCATAGGTACAACTGAAACACCTTTTTCAGGAAACTACAATGGTCAGGATTATGCTATTGAAAACTTATTTATAAATCGTATTGCGTATGATAATATCGGTTTTTTTGGTGTTTGCCAAAATGCACAATTACAAAATATTAGACTTATTAATGTGGATATAACCGGCTACTGGAGAGTTGGATCACTAGTCGGTTCAATGACAGGACAAAGTGAAATATTAAAATCTCAAAGCACAGGCTATGTTATCGGCAGTGAAATGGTTGGTGGTTTAGTAGGCAGTAATTCATATTCCAATATTTCTCAATCTTTTAGCAACTGCAGCGTAACCGGTAGATATTATACAGGTGGTTTTGTCGGAGAAAATATTGATTCTCAGATAATTAACTGTTATAGTTTAGGTGATGTAACCAGAAATACAGGCACACAGACCAGTATAGCGGCTTTTGTCGGCTATAATAATAATGCACTTATCACAAATTCATATACTGTTGGCAGTGTTTATTATTCCGGTTCTGCTTCACCCATTGACAAGGGATTTGTGGGTGATGGTGAATGTGAAAACAATAACAATTATTTTGACAGTGAATTTTCAAATCAAAATTTTGACGGTCTTGAATCAGCAACACCAAGAACTACAAGCCAAATGAAACAACCGGCAACTTATACTAATTGGGATTTTCCTAACATATGGAATATACATTCCGAAATCAATTACTCTTATCCTTTCTTATCTTGGCAAATTTTAAGCTCATTTTCATTACCTCCCCAAAATTTTGGCTTTTTTTTAAATAATAATAATGTAATACTGTCTTGGTCAGATCCTTATGGACAAACAGGTCAAAACTTTGAAGAAGGCTTTGAAGATTTTGAATTGCCTTTAGGATGGCAAAATCATGACTTAGATGGTGATGGACATAGTTGGTTTATTTATAATCTGGCAAATGTTGCCCATTCAGGAAATCATTGTATGGCAAGTGCTTCATGGACAAATATTGATGGTGCATTAACTCCTGAAAACTGGCTTATTACTCCTGCAATTAATTTAGCGAATAATGCCGTATTGTCTTGGTGGATCGGGGCACAAGACAATGTATGGTTCGCTGAAAATTATCAAGTTAAACTCTCCACAACAAATTCAGACCCTGAAAGTTTTAATACTCTATTATTTTCTGAAACATTAAATCAAGCCGGCTGGAGAAACAGATCAATTGACTTAAGTGCTTATAATGAACAGACAATTTATCTTGCTTTTGTACATACAGATTGTACTGATAATTTCTATTTAAAACTCGATACAATCAAGATCACCAATATTAATAGAGAATTACTTTATTCTAATGACTTTGAAACTATTGAAAAAAGAACAGAAATCCAAACCCGGAGCAGGTATGCCGAGCAAACAACTCACAGAACAAAAGAAGTCAAAACAAAACTAACTCGAATGAATAATCAATCTGATACATTAACAGGTTATTTATTATATCGAAATAACACCTTACTTGACACGCTTTATAGTAATGCCTTATCATATACCGACTACAATGTTCCAATTCAAGTACATGAATACAAAATTAAAGCTTTGTATGGAGTCTTTGAGTCAAGACCTGTTTATCTAACGGTTGATTTATTAAACACTTCTGACGAAATTATTCTGCATAAACCTGAAATCTCTATTGGCAATTATCCAAACCCATTTAACCCTAGTACTTATATCTTTTTTAATGTTATTAAAGACTCACATGTTGTGATAGATATCTTTAACAATAAAGGACAAAAAATACAAACCTTAATAAATGAAAGAAAACCAAAAGGAAATTATTCTATAAACTGGGATGGAAAAAATGACTCAGGAAATAGTATTGCAAATGGCATTTACTTCTATAAAATTATAACTGATGATTATGTAAAAACCAAGAAAATGGTATTGATAAAATAAAAATATTTGAGACTCTCTCGTTATAGAGGCTGTCTCATAATACAAAATTGTTCAACAAGCACCCTTGCTTGTTGTTTATTAAAATACTGAATATAAGTTACTTATGCTATTAGGTGCAAACAAGGGTGTTTGCACAACAGTAATTTTGAGACATCCTCTATAATGGGAGTTCCTTGCGTAGCATTAAAAAACACCGGACTTAAATCCGGTGTTTCTATAATACTTTATTTATTTTTAGTTTTCTTCTTTTAATTTTCTTTGTACTTCTTCAATTATCTTTTCTTCAATACTTCTTGGCACAGGTTCGTAATTAGAAAACTCAAGAGTAAACTCAGCTTTACCTTGTGTTAAAGAACGCAAAACTGTAGCATATCCAAAAACTTCGGACAAGGGTATTGTAGCATCTACTTGAGTGAAGTTCCCATCAACCACTGTATCTAAAACGACACCTCTTCTTTGGTTAATACTACCCATTACAGTTCCTCTGAACTCAGAAGGCATTTCCACACCAAGTTTCATTATT
>CAZJNG010000337.1:0-3415 GCA_964547265.1 uncultured Candidatus Cloacimonadota bacterium
GGTTTTGAGGATGACCAGTCCGCCTGCCTCTTTATCACCGAACAGTGCGATGCTTTCATTGGTAGCCTTTTCCAGATTACGAAAACATACTATATTGCCAAAGGTTTTAACAGAGTTCAGAATACGGTTTGTGCGTGAATAAGCCTGCAACAAACCATGCAAACGGAGGTTTTTATCCACCCATAGAGTGTTTAAGGTCGTGGCATCAAAGCCGGTTAAAAACATATTCACCACTATCAGCAAATCAAGTTCACGGTCTTTAACTCTTTGTGAAACATCCTTATAATAGTTTTGAAACTTATCAGCTGTCGTATCAAAATTAGTCTTAAATATTTTGTTGTAATCCTGTATGGCTGAATCTAAAAAGTCTCGTGAGCTTTGGTCTAAGTTCTGCGTACTTTCAAGGTTTTCGTCAGCTAAGAAACCGTCAATTTCAGGTTCACCTTCGTTAACTCCAAAACTGAAAATTATCGCAGTCTTTAGTTGTTTATCTGAGGGAACACTAGCCAGCTGAACTTTAAACTCGGCATAGTATTTTTTAGCAAGGTCTATTGATGCGACTGCCAGTATAGAGTTAAAGCCTGCTAAACGGCGATCGCGTAACTGATAATGGCTGTTTCTTTTAGTTTTTTGGTCAAAATGTGTGATAATATAGTTTACAATATTGCTGATGCGTTGAGGTGCTGACAAGGCTTTTTCTCTGTCAATATCCCAGACTTTGGCATCAGCAATGTCTTCTTGCTCTTTCATTGTACTTATATAGTCAATACGGAAAGGCAGGACATTTTTATCAGTGATGGCATCAACGATAGTGTAAGTATGTAATTTATCACCGAAAGCCTGAGCTGTAGTACGCAAATCAAATTTACCGTTACTGTTGGAGTTTAAGGCAAAGATAGGAGTTCCGGTAAAGCCAAAGAGATAATAATGCTTAAAGTTTTTTGTAATGGCAGTGTGCATCTCACCAAACTGGGAACGATGACACTCATCAAAGATAATAACCACTCTTTATCATTCAGATACCATTTGCCGTTAATTTCCATAGGGGTGAGTAGTTTATTCCTATAATATTCATATTGCTTTTTGCGTGCCTCCAGCTCAGCTTCCAGCTCTGACTCCAGCTCCGCCTCCAGCTGTGAAAACTTGTCTAAAATAGACACTATCTCCTCTTGAATCGGGAGTGGTGGGATGGGGATTCTAAACTCAGATACTTCTTTCTTACTTAAACCTGGTATTCCTGCACCCAATTTTGCGTTCATAAATCTCTCTTGGCTACACTTTAATATATAATATAAAAATCTGTTTTTTATGATTTCAGTAAAGGGTTTAACTACATAGCAATGTGCTCCTGCCCAAAATTTTTTGTACATGAAATTCACATACCCTGCAGAAGCTCCCCCTTGACTAATGGCAATAGTATTCTCAGCAGTATTATATTGATCATAATAACCTGATGGGTTTATACCTCCATTTAATACCGGGTAATCCCCTTTTTTACTCATTGCAGTTTTATTTAACTGAACACCTTTAAAAACGGTTGCTGCATCTCCTAACTCTCTCCACTCCACTCCATTTGGGCAGAGTTCTTTATTCAGTTCATCTATTTTACTCATCTTTAGAGTCCTTATTTGTCAGCTTTTTTTGGATAGTTTTGATATATTTCAGATATTCTGTTTCTACTTGTGAGAGAGTTTTTGTCTGATATTTTTTAAACTCGACTTTGGCTTTTTCGATGGCTTGCCGGTGACTGACATTACCTGCATTAGTAAGCACCTCTTCACCTGTTGCGGTCAGGATATTGTCTAATTGTCTGATGTAGTCACTCATATATAAGGGTTTGCGTTTCATAGCCTGAATTTCTGCAAAGTCAAAGTAACCGGAAACCAGATTGTTCAGGATTTTAAGTTCTTGTTCATTTAAGTAATTTTTAGCGTTAGTTACATCCTTTGAGAGAGGTTGTTTACCGGTAAAGGTAGTCAAACCCATAAATTCTTTATTGCTGTCAGCCCTTTGCCAGATGATTTCAGCGGCAGTATGACCATGAGCAGCATAATGAAGTTTATTTTGCACAACTTTAAAAAACTTTACAGATTCAGCACTCTGAGGGTCATAATCCACACTGGTGGCATACAAATCAAGAACCTGTCTGTACATAACTTTTTCTGATGAGCGAATGTCTCTGATACGATTAAGTAATTCATTCCAGTAATTTCCTCCACCGACTTGTTTCAGGCGTTCGTCATCTAATACAAAGCCTTTGATAATAAATTCTTTAAGTCTTTCTGTCGCCCAGATACGAAACTTTGTGGCGATACGGGACTTGATTCTGTAGCCTAAGGATATAATCATATCCAGATTATAAAAAGGAATTTCACGCTCAACACTTCGTTTACCCTCAATTTGAACCTGTCGGAATTTCCGACAAGTTGAACTTTGATCCAGTTCCCCTTCCTCATAAATATGTTTTATATGTTCGACAACATTAGTTCTGGAAGATTGATAAAGTTCTGCTAACTGTTGTTGTGACAACCAAAGGTTTTCATTTTCAAACCTGACATTTATCTTAGTCTGACCTTCTTCGGTCTGATAGATGATTATTTCTCCTTTTTGTTCTTCTATCATTCCGAACTCTCCAAGTCAGCCACTATTTCATCAATGACAGTTCGCAGGTGATTTTGTTTAATTACAATCTCGGCAATCCGGGCATTGAGTTGTTCTATGTCAATGTCTTCTCTGATATCTTCGCGTATCACATAAGAACTGACAACCATATTATAATCATTTTCAGCAATCTCGCTATTTTTAACCAAACGACTGAAATATTCTATGTCTTTGCGTTCGATAAATGTTTTTAATATCTTTTTTCTATTTTCTGCTGAGAGTTTATTTTTGTTACCACAACGCACAAATTCGGCAGAGGCATCAATAAACAAGGTGGCATTATCGTTTTTACTTTTTTTGAGTACGATAATGCAGGTGGCTATACTTGTCCCAAAAAACAAATCCGGTGGTAATTGTATCACTGCATCAATATAATTATTTTCAATCAGGTATTTGCGTATCTTTTGTTCTGCCCCGCCTCTGTACAATACACCGGGAAACTCCACAATGGCAGCTGTGCCGGAAGTGGATAACCAGGCCAGCATATGCATAGTAAAGGCAAGATCAGCCTTGCTTTTAGGAGCAAGTACTCCTGCCGGAGAAAAACGAGGGTCATTGATAAGTAAAGGATTGGCATCACCCTCCCATTTGATAGAGTACGGAGGATTAGAAACTATGGCATCAAAAGGCTCATCATCCCAGTGTTTAGGACTTATCAGAGTATCGCCATGAGCGATGTCAAACTTTTCATAATTTATATCGTGTAAAAACATATTTATACGGCAAAGGTTGTAGGTGGTGATATTACTTTCCT
>CAZJNG010000338.1:0-3395 GCA_964547265.1 uncultured Candidatus Cloacimonadota bacterium
AAAGATTTTTCTTCTAGTGTTATAAAGCTTTGAAGATGTTCTGATGCTATTAAAGAATAAAGTACACTTGGATTTTGATAAATCTCTTCAGGTTTTAAGTTTAGTATTTTTTCAATTCCCGCACTAATATAATAGAAAACTCTTTGGCGACTATCTGCCCCTGTACTTGCTTGATAAACAAAACCATCTGCAAGATTATCACTTATATGCCTAATCTGTTCTCGTGTTTCGATAATTTTATTAAAACTTGTTTTTAGATGTTCTGCAAGAATGTTTATCTCATAAACAAAACCAGCTTTATAGCTAGCTGTTTTATGATTAATTATCAACTCTTGTGCATATTTTACTAAAGCATTGAGTGGCTTGGTAATCAATTTTATAAACATCAGAGAAAAGCTCAAAAAGATTAAGCCTAAAACTCCAAATACAATAAAAAGATTTTGATATAAAAGGCTACTCAAATTAAACAGACTACCGGCTCTCGAAAAAGAATATATTAATAACTCACGGTCATCCTGCATAGGAAAAACTTCTGAACTAAAAACAAAGTCATTATAAATACCTGCAAAATAGGAGTTTTTTACTACTTCTGAAATGGTTTGCATTTCTACCTGATCAAAACTTTTTAAAGATCCTATCAGCTTTGATTCATAAACTACGGCTATATTTAGAATTCCTGAAATATTAGTCAATTCACTATAAAGTCCTAAATTGTCATTTAACTCAAAGCCACCATAAACGATGGCAGATTGTTTGCCTGTATCAGCTTCATATAAAGGTATAAGATAACATAGTAATAGTTTATTTTTATAATCAAATACTCGCCACTGGTTTTTAATTATTGGTTGAGAAGACAAAATTTTAATGACATTTTCATCTAATAAAGACGAAGTAGAATAAGATGGGATAGTTTTATCCTGATTTGGTTTTATTACAAAGAACTCAAAATGGTGTTGTCCCGGCATTTGAAATAAAAGTTTATCAAGTTTTTCTTTAGCTTGAGAAGTATTGTATACATCAGCCAACATGCTTTCCATAAGCATCGCATCTCGGGTAAGGGTTAGTTTTAAAGAGATACGATTTAGAGTATTATTTGTCTCAATTACCTGATGAATCTCCTTATCAATAACAATTTTCATCACCCTGTTTATCATAATGAAAATTGAGGCTAATAAAAGAATAAAAGCAAAAACCAGAGAATATATTGTTAGAAAAGAGAACTTAATACTTTTTTTACTTATGTTCATACAGGCTACCTTTCTTTAGATGAATAGCGAAAAGCTCTGATTTTTAATGATTCTATCTTTTCTTTCATAGAAGGATTTACAATCTCAAAGGCACCTGAAAAAACAAGAGGAATCTTTTCCTGTTCATTTTGCAAGTCAAGCTTTATAGCTTCTGCCATGGCTATAGCTGTGTCGTCGTTCATACGCATAACAGTTATATCAAGCATATTTTTTGAGATTAGATCGAGCTCAATATCTCCCCCACCCCAACCATTTACGAAGATAGAATTAGTTGTTTTAAGTGTTTCTAAAGCATCAATTACTCCCAGACTAATATCAGTAGCACAAGAATAAATGAAATCAATATTTTGATTTTCATTAAAGGCGTTTAAAATTGCAATTTTAGATTTTTCTCTACTACCTTCAGTTTTATAGATTGACAGGAGGTGCATTTTATCATTTTTATCCATTACTCTTTTAAAAGTTCCGCCTCTTTCTCTGCTAACAACACCGTCAGTAAAAAGAAGCAAAACTCCGTTTGCTCCTGAAGGAAACCTTTCAATAAATCTTTTCGCTAATTGTAAAGACCCTTCTTCATGATCAAACCCCGTGTAAAGTAAAGGTTGATTACTACCAAATCTTTTTAAAGGAGTAGTTATATTTTGCAGGATTAATTTAATTTTGCCTTCTGTTAAAATGTGTTCAAACAAAGATATATCAGCCGATTCATCCAAACTGGTAATTAAATAATCAAAGTCTGATTCAATAATAGTTTGTAATTGCTGATGTTGTAATCTAGTCTCTCCAGGCTTACTATAATACTTCTCTGTTGTATATGGAACCCCTGACTCCTCCAGCCTGGCTTCAAATGCTTTTACATTTCTTACCCAGTAATCTGAAGCCTGGAGAGCAGGATATACTATAGCAATTTTAATCTGACGAGAAATATTTATGGTTAATGCAATACCATTATCCTGAACCAGAGAATTAAAGTTGTTAATAAGTTCTTTTTGCTCAGGAAAAGAATCTTGCCACTCAAGATATGACCAATAATCATCACTAGAAGACTTACTAATATCTTGTCTTTCAGGCACAATCAATATTTTATCCGAGTACTTAACAATACTTGCAACGATTACGACAATAGCGATTATAACTATCAAACTAAAAAATATAACTATTAAGAATTTTTTATTTCTCATAACAACCTCAACACATAACAATATCTTTTTATTTAATTATGACGGTTACATTCTATTTGTCAACTGTTTTTTGAGATTTAATTTAAATCCATGCTTTTCTTTGTCCTCAAGCCTCATCTCACTTCGCTCTTAGAGACACTATTTCAAACTTTTATGACTTATTATTTTAAAATATATAACGAGACAAACCTGATTATTAATAGCTCTTGAATGAACTAAGACTTTTTTTTGCAAAATTCTGCTTGACAATATTTCCATTAGAAGTGATTTTTGATTAAAATGTTTTTATTTTAGGAGTTTAAATGCAAAAGAATAAAAGTATAGATAAGTTTCTGCAAAATTATCATTCTTTTTTAACTGCTTCAAAAAATCATAATCTGGAACAGTGCTTTCGTTCTGTTAATTATTTAGAAGAACAAGAACAAGTTTTTTGGGATAATGTTTTACAGTTTATCAATGAAGCTAAAAATGAAATCACTGAGATTAAATCACTCTACACGGATAATGCAAGTTACGCTCAACAGTTATATGAAGCATTATCAGCGAAAAATTACCCTGTTGAACTAAAAGACAATATGCTTGTTTTGGGTCCAATTAATATTGAGATATTTATTCAGAATGAATACTATATTCTCTTAAGCTTAGGCAGAAA
The DNA here is from genome assembly GCA_964547265.1 of uncultured Candidatus Cloacimonadota bacterium. GTDB lineage: Bacteria > Cloacimonadota > Cloacimonadia > Cloacimonadales > WRIO01 > JALNXV01. The sequence goes on from CAZJNG010000338.1 coordinate 3,081, forward strand.
AAAACTCAAAATTAAAGACTTAGAAATTACTAAAGCAATTAAAAGTATTGAAGCTTTTTATAAGAAAATCAATATTTCTTTTAATGCAAACAGCTTTATCAATAAGTTAGTCAAAGCCTATGAGTTTGCTAACAAAGCAATGTACGGTTCTAAAGACATCACCTTTGGAAATGCAGTTCCTTTAGATGATATATTTAAGATTTTCACAATTTCTCCAACAGGTAATGACTATAAAAAAGAAAATTTTATATGGGATTTAGGACGATTAATATCACAAATACCCGATAACAGCAAGTATCAAATAGAACTTGGTTT
>CAZJNG010000339.1:0-3387 GCA_964547265.1 uncultured Candidatus Cloacimonadota bacterium
TCTTTCCTCTATTTTTACCATACATTTTTCATGAAATATGTCATTTATTGCATCCATATCAGAAAAGCATAATGAAGGAATACCATATTTCATACTTTCAATTATAGATAATCCAAAAGCTTCTCTTTTACTGAGTAGAATATTGTAATCAGCAATATTTAAAAACTCTGGAATCAACTCTGATTTTACAAATCCGCAAATTACAATAACATCTTGTAAAGAAAGATTATTTATCACATCAGTAACCTGATTTCCAAGAGTATTCTCTCCTAATAATAAAACTTTCATAGTTTTTAAAACTGAATGATCTAAGAGGCTTATGGCGTGAATTAATTGAATTTGATTTTTTCTCTCATTGATTGATCCAATATATAGAAAAATATTCTTCTTTGCTTGTAATTGATACTCATCTATTAAAAAAGAACATTGATTGAATTTTTGTCTAACAAAATCAGTCCCATTTAGAATTACTTTAAAATTGTTAGATTCCATTTTTAAAAGTCGAATTATCCTTTGTTTCATTCCAGAGCTGATAACTGTTATTTGTGCATTTACCTTAATCCAATATTTAAGAAATCGCTTTTCGAATTCTGCCTCAAAATCATCTTCATTATCCAGTTGCGAACCTATTCTTAGATCATGAAGTGTAATAATTACTTTAGAAGAAAGTTCCGAACATGCATAAAGAAAAGGTATCATACGCAAACCAATTGAATGAATATGCACAATGTCAAAATTGCCATTTCTTAATATTTTTTTCACATAACCAGTGAAGCCTGCATAATAGAAAGCATATAAAATGTTTTTCCAGGTGCTTTTTGATTTTTTATATTTACATGCTAAACGAAAGCCAAATAATATATATTTGTAATTAGTCAATAAAAAAAAAGAATGATATTTTTTATGATTTAAATAATGCACATTATTATTAACAATTCCGTCTGTTGAGTTAAGTGAAGTTAAAACAGATATATCATGTTTCTGTTCAGCTAACTTCTCAGCCATCTTTCTAACATAAATTCCAAAACCGGTATTATAAACAGTGAAATTAATTTCAGGATTATATACATAGGGAGCTAAAAACAAAACTTTCATAACAGCTCAACAATCCCTTAATATTTGAGTTAAAAGTATATGAGGTTTATCAAGAATAATATATTTTCTTTTTTCAAGACTATGATATCTATCCGGTTCTGAATAATCATCAATCACAACAGTTTTTCCTCCATAGAAAGCTTCAGATAATACTGTAGAAATCAAGGCAACCGGGTACTGTGATCTTCTTAAAGAATCCCCAATGCTAGTTTCATTAGGGTCTTCTATGTCAAAGTCCTTAAAGAAATCGTTTACAAGCATAATATCTGAGCATCTGGGATGTGGTCTGACATTACACTTATGTCCTTTATTCTTTAAGATTGAAAAAGCTTCTGCTATCATTTTCATTCGTTTTTTACTTTCATTACTTAAATAATATGTAATAAAATAATCACAAGTATTAATATTTATAACTTTATTCGAAATTTTTTGATACTTCAAAGGTGTATATAGTTCATAACTACCCATAGTACATCTCAGATTAATTGAGAATAAATCACTGTAGTGCTTATCCCAAACATAATAAGTTGAGAATTTCATGAAGGTCTGTATAAAGTTAAGTAAATATTCTCCATGCTGAAATGAAACAAAGTCCATATTCTCTTTTTCACAGCAATAAGTCATCAAAGGACTGGTAAATGGTCTTTCGTAAACATATACAACAATTGCTTTTACCGGAAAGTTCGCTTTATACCAGGATAACATTGCCAGTTCTCTGAATAGAATAAAATTGAAATAAAAGCTGAAGGGATATCTTCTGAAACTTTCTCTGAGACACTCCTGTGATACTCTATCCAAAAACCATGCATTAATTTCAGGTTTGTCAGTTTCATTTAAGCTTCCATATTTATCTTGTAATATTTCCGGTAAAACATCATGATAAGACAAAACAGGATGCTTAATGACAAGAAAACCCTCTTTATTGTTTATATTAATATTTTTACTCTTTCTTAGGAAAACCGGAAAATGATAAATAAAAGCAAAAAAGGCAAAAATATTAATAATAAAGGGATAAAAGAATGGGAAAAAGTTTAGTCTGCATTTATATTTATAATAACTTTGTTCATAATCATCTTTTGGATTTGGAAAGGAGTTTACAAATTCCTGCCATTTTTCTACATCCGGCTCGGGATTATCCGGGTTATATATTCCTTTTGTCGTTAATTTTTTATATATCAGTAAAACAAGATATTTCAGCATAAATTACTTCTCCATTTTTCTGGCGGGAACACCGATAACGGTTTCATATGGATTCACATCTTTTACGACAACAGAGCCTAAACCCAGTATCGCATTATCTGCGATGCTTACCTGATTTCTGATGACTGATGCTGCAATATGGCAATTTTTCCCAATAATGACACTACCAAAAATTTTTGTTGCAGCAGTTATAATCGTATTTTCACCAATTATAACGTTATGAGCAACCATAGTCATCTTGTTCATCTTTACATTATGTTTAATCACTGTGTCATCAATGGCTCCTTGAGTAATACAACTGTTATCTCCAATATGGACATTATCTTCAATTGTGACTCCGCCATAATGTCTGATCATCTGATTTAATCCATTTTCATCTTTGTAATAATTAAATCCTCTTTCACCAATGACCGTACCTGAAAAAATTGTACAGTTTTTCCCAATCTTTGAACCATTTCTAATCACAACATTATGATGGATTTCGGTATTATCACCAATTATCACATTCCCTTCAATAACGCACCCAATTCCAATTTTTACATTGTTACCTAATTGCGCTTTTTGCGAAATATATGAACTTTTATTAAAAACGTCACAATCTGAACTGATACAATTTATCTCTTCATTAATAGATAAATCAAAAAACTGTTCAATAATTTTAAAAAAAGCTTTCCGGGTATCTCTGACATGAATAACCGCTTTGGCTGTTTCCGGTTTGAAGTTTTTTTTCGATATCAGGATTAACTGTATGTTGCTAAAGCTATGAATATAATCTTCCGGATTCCTTTCAGGCGCAATAAAGGTTATCGTACCGGGTTTATAGTTAAAAAGACTTGAAAATCCTTCAACAATTGTATTCTGGTCTCCGTAAATGCTATTTTTCAGGTTGATACCGGATAGATAATCTGAGATATCCCGTACTTTTATTTTATTCATTGTTCCTTCTTATTCACTCCTGTAAATTCCTGTCTGAATTCTCCGTTTTGAGACATCACTCCTTTTTTGGTTAAAACTACAATGACAGTTTTACAGATGATTACAAAATCAAGTAAAAAAGACATTCTGTTAACATATTCAATATCTTTAAGAAAT
>CAZJNG010000340.1:0-3340 GCA_964547265.1 uncultured Candidatus Cloacimonadota bacterium
ATTTCAACCATATAGCGGAGTTAAGACATCAATTCTTTTAATGGATAGAGAATTTGCCAAAAAAACAGATAAAATCCTGTTTCTTAAAGTAGAAAATGACGGTTTTGATCTCGGTGCTCAACGCAGGAAAATAGATAAAAATGATCTGCCTGACTGTTTGAGGGCTTTAGAGAGTTGGAAAAAGGAGCAAAAAGTCATTGCGAATGAAATGAAGCAATCTTTGGCTCTATCAGTCAAAAAAGAAGAAATTGCTAAAAACGGAGACTATAACCTTACCGGCGATCGATATCGTCAAACGATTGATTATAGTAATGTTAAATGGCCTATGGTGGAGTTGGGGAAGATTATTGAAACTATAACACCACCGAGCAAAATACAAAAAGGTGATTATAAAACCAATGGTAAATTTCCAATTATTGACCAATCGCAAGATGAAATTGCAGGTTGGACAGATGATGAAAATTCTTTGATAAAATCAGAAAGACATTTAGTTATTTTTGGAGATCATACCTGTGCTATCAAATATGTTAATTTCCCTTTTGTCCAAGGTGCAGATGGTATCAAGATATTAAAGACAAATGATAATTTATTGCCCAAATTTTTATATTATGCCTTAAAAACCAAACCATTAAAATCTGATGGATATCAAAGACATTTTACAAAATTAAAATTATACCAAATCCCTCTCCCTCCTCTTTCCGTCCAAGAGCAGATCGTGGCAGAGATAGAAGCCGAGCAGAGAGCAATTGATGAATGTAAAAAATTGATAGAGAAAATGCAGAAAAAGATAGAGGCAAAGATTAGTGAAGTATGGGGAGAGGAATAATGGAAAAAACAGGATTAACAGAGTCTCTGCTTGACAGAAAGAATATTTTAAACAATCAGTTAGCTGTCAGTGAGATAGAGAAGGCAATCGGCATAAGAGGTGTTTTGTTTGAAGGAATTTTTCGTTTTACAAAAAAACAGGTCGCTGATTTTTATGAAGTGGACTCCAGAACAATTGACCGATATATTGAAAACAATAGCCCTGAACTTGAAGCAAACGGCTATGAAGTTTTACGATCTAACAGATTGAAAGAATTTAGATTAGCATTAGAAAGTCATTTTGCTAACGACATTAATGTCGTTAACAAATACCTTGATTCAAAAACCCGTACACTTGGTATTTTTGATTTTAGGACATTTTTAAATATTGGGATGCTTTTAAGGGAAAGTGATGTAGCAAAAGAAGTTCGACAGGTTATTCTTGATATTGTGATTGATGTTATTAATCAAAAAACAGGTGGCGGAACAAAATATATAAATCAGAGGGATAAAGATTTTGTTATAACCTATTTTAAAAGTGAGAATTACCGAAAACAGTTTACTGATGTTTTGAATGAATGTCTTGATATGGGTAAATTTAAATATCCATATTTTACTGACAAAATATATAAAAGTATTTTTCGGGAAAAAGCTAATGAATATCGAAAAATCTTAAATTTATCTTTTAATGACAATGTAAGAAAAACTCTATATTCTGAAATATTATTGCTTGTTTCTTCTTTTGAATTTGGTTTTGCTGAAAAATTAAAAGAAGAATATGAAAAGCAAAAAAGTGAGTGTCTATTAAAAGGACTTAAGTTTAGAGGATTGGATAAATTTCAGGCAGATGAGTGTTATAGTAATTTTGAAAATCAACCACATTGGAAACCTTTACTTGAAGATGCCAGAGTTAAAATGGCAAGTAGAGATTTATGTTTTAGAGATGCCCTTCATCTTCAACTACAAGAGTATTTAGCTCCTTTACCAAAAGAAGATTTTGAAAAATTTCTTGGTTCAAGTAGTATGGATGTAGAAAAACAATTAGAGCAATTTCATGAGGTATTCAAAAGATTAAAGGACAGAAAATAATGGAAACTAATTATTTTGATTTACCTACTTTGATAAAGACATATAATAAAACAATAGAAGTTTCCGGTGGAGGTATGTCCGGTGTCAGAAATAGAAATCAAATAGAGAGTGTGCTTGAACATATTAAAAATAATGATTATTATCCTTCATTTGTAAATAAATTGACTCATCTTTTCTTTTCATTAAATAAATTTCACTGCTTCGATGATGGTAATAAAAGAATTGCTATTTCAGCCGGAGTATTATTTATGAATTTAAATGGATATATTTTTAGAATTTCAGATTTTATAAGAGAAATGGAAAACATCAGCTACCATGTTGCTGCCGGTAAAATTCATAAAGAACTGTTAGAAGAAATAATAGCAGCTGTCTTGTTTGATGAAATTGATAATGAAGAGTTAAAGTTTAAAATTTATAAAGCAATAAGCAGCCTGTAATGTACGAAGTTTATTATATCTCACAATATTTTCCACTTAGCATTTCAGACCCCTCCCTTAGAAAATATATCGAACATCATCTTGGAAGTTGTATCAAGTGTACTGAAAATGAGCTATACTCAAGTGCATATTCTCATTTACATATTTTGTATATGACTTTTATCTACATCCAGCTTTTTAGAATTGCACAAAATAAAGAAAGAGAAGAAGAATTTAAGAATTTCTTACAAGATTTCAAAACCAAAAACAGAGCAAAAGACATAAAAAAAGAAGTAAAGCATCCTTTTGAACTCTCTCTTGCCAATGAGAAAATAATTTTTGACTTTTTCTATATTCTCGGCTTTGAATACAAGTTTGTAAAAGATATTTCAGAAGTCGTAAAAACAAGAAACGATCATCTACATGCCAACGGAAAACTTTTTTTTGAAACGAGTGAAGATTTCGAAAAAGCAATAGGAATCTATATCAATAATATGCAAAACATCACCATAAAACAGTTAGACTTTCTTAAGATAATTTATCAATCTCTTGTTACAATTTATGAAGAAGGATTTGAAATAACACAAGATGAAATAAATACAAATTTTGCGGATCAATATTATTTTTCAGAATACGAATTGAGTTTGTTAGCTGAAGGAAAAGATGATATTGTCTCTAAATATATTACCCAAAATATTGTCGAAGAAGACATTTAAGAAAGATAGTTAAGGTTATATGATTACAAGGATTTATTATAAAATTGCTGATTATATGAAAATTGTTATCCATTTCTCCTTACTCTCAGGAGAGTAATTTGTTAATATATAATGATTTAGTTTTCATATATTGTCTGCAATGATGTCCGCACAATTGTATAAATCAAGAGTGATTATATGATTTTTATTGAGCAGTGTTGGCATAATGGTAAAACAAAAGCCGGTCTTTCAGAAATGAAAATCAGGAAAAATATCAGATTAAAATATCTGGAAGAAAATATGTAATTTGTAGAGACAGGGCATGCCCTGTCTCTA